>JAFGRR010000147.1 GCA_016935035.1 Phycisphaerae bacterium
CACCGCCGCTCTGATTGCCTTTGGCGATGCCCCCGCGAGTTTCAGCGATTCTGGCGCATACAACCTGTTCCAGAACTGGAAGTCCTGGATGCAGAAGGGTTACCTCGACGCCGGCTGCCCGATGAACTACAAGCGTGAGCACTACACCGATCAGGCCCAGTGGTATCGCAACTGGGTGGACGCCGCGGTGGGTTGGCGCTATGACCGCCACATGTTCTGCGGCCAGGCCAACTACCTCAATAGCATGCCCAACAGCATTACCCAGTTGCAGTACGTCTACAGCCATGACGCCGACGGGTCGGTGAACTACTGCTACTTCTACACCGCCGATCACGGCATGGACGGTTCTCCGTGGGACAACGACTGGAACTGGTACCCTTACGTTGCATCCAATCTGTTCACGTCTCCGGCGGCGCTACCGACGATGTCCTGGCGCAACCCCGCCACCGCCACCGAGGGCACGCTTTGGGGCAGGGTGTTCGACGGTATGACCGGCGAGCCGATCGACGATGCGACGGTCGAGGTCAACGGCCTGCCGGCGGTGAAGACTGACGGCAACGGCTACTACGTGGTGACGATGATCCCGGCCAGTCTGCCGGGCACGCTCTATGACGTCACGGCCAACACGTCCGACTACTCGCCCGCGATAGCCGAGGACGTGTTGGTGGTTCCGGGCGAGGTCCGTCGGAAGAACTTCGCCCTGAGTTACTCGGTCGTGATCGCTGACTTCGAGGACTATCCCGAGGGCAGCCAGGTCGTCTTCCGCCAGCCGAGTTACTCTGGCTCGACCAACGCCCACCTGGACCTGACGACGTACAACGTCAGTGAAGTGACCCGTGCGATCACCCCGTTCGCTGGGCTCCAGTGCTACCTGATCGAGTGGGAGTTCGTGGACAGCAGCCCGATCCGCTGGCTGCGGGCCACCTCTCATACATGTCCCAACATGCCGAACCCGACGATCGAGTTGGACAAGCCGATTCGCGTCCGCATGCAGGCACTGAACGGGCCGGTGCGCGTGACGCTGGGCATTCGCGAGACGGGGACCACCGCGCCGGTCGGCGAAGACGGCGGTACGGCGGGCACGATCGAATGGGTCGGCGCCCGCAGCAAGGCCGACGCGGCGCCGCAGGGTAAGCTGCTGGCCCACAATCCGGGCGTCTGGCAGACGCTGGTCTTCAACCCCGCCCGTGATCCGATCATGGGCTTCACCGGCGACGGCGTGCTGTCGGCGCCGAACAACAAGGGGACCATCGAGAGCTTCGCATTCGCCTGTGTCGATTGGGCCGGGCCGATTCCTGTTTACATCGATGACATCGAACAGTTCAGCATCTTGCCGCTGTACGTGGATGCAGCTGCGACCGGCGGCGCCAATGACGGCACAAGCTGGGCCGATGCGTTCACCGAGCTGCAATCGGCCCTGGCCGCCGCGGGGGCGGACAACGAGATCCGCGTGGCCGGCGGAACGTACAAGCCCGACTACGACGTGGGCACCGGCCTGCACACGGGCGACCGCAGTGTCTCCTTCCAGCTCGTCAACGGCCTGGGCATCTACGGCGGTTACGCCGGGTCGGCCAATCCGGGCGACCCGGATCAGTGTGATCCCCGGCTGTACGAGACCATCCTCGACGGCGATCTGAACGGCCTGGGCACCGCCAGCAGCTACAACGTCGTAACCGCCAACGGGGTTGACCCGACGGCCGTTCTGGACGGAGTCACCATCACGGGCGGCCGGGCGAACGGCTCGGGCGATCAGAACCACGGTGGCGGCATGTACACCATCGGCGATCCGACGATCCGAAACTGCACGTTCCGCGAGAACCACGCGAACGGCTACGGCGGCGGAATGTACGTCGCGTACATCGAGGGCATCGAGCCTATTCTGACGAACTGTGCCTTCATCGACAACGTAGCCGTCTGCGAGGGCGGCGGGCTTTACAATCCGCCGGACGGCAGAACCGTGCTCGTCAACTGCGTGTTCATGGGCAACCATGCCCAAGGCAACGGCGGCGGCATGTACAACGCGAGCCAGAGCAACCCGACCGTCGTCAACTGCACGTTCAGCCGGAACGTCTCGGACGCGGGGCTGGGCGGCGGGATGTACATCCTGGGCGACGCGCAAATCACGAACAGCGTGTTCTGGGGCAACTCGGCCAGCGGCGGCAGCGTCCAGTCCCAGCAGATCGATGACACCGGCGGCTGGTACGTCTCCGTCGAATACAGTTGCATCCAGGATGACGACCCCGACGACGGCAGCGTCCCCTACGGCGGCAGCATGGCTGACAACATCGACGACGATCCGCGTTTCGTGGACGCCGACGCCGGGCCGCTGTCGCTGCTGTCCGGATCACCCTGCATGGACGCCGGCGCCAACGGTGTGGATACCGACCCCTGGTTACCCGGCACGCAACCGTTGCCGGCCACCGACATCAGTGGTAACGGCCGCATCCTCGACGCCGACGGCGACCTGCTCGCGAAGGTTGACATGGGCGCGTACGAGTCGCAGCAGGTGGCCGTGGACACAGATCTCGACCTTGGCGAAGAGATCACGCTGATTCCGGGCGGCGGCAGCGGCAATCCGATGGAGGACACCAAGGTCACGATCACCAATACCGGCGGGCCGGAGGACGCCTGGGTGTCGGTCATCGAGACGATCGGTGATCCGCACGGCGAGGCCGGCGGCTTTGCCGCATTCGGCAAGACGCTGACGATTACCACGTCGCTGACCGGCGGGCAGTACCGCATGACGATCCAGGTCCCGTTCGACGAGGCTGACGTGCCCGACGGCGACGACCCGCTGCTGGCGACGTTGGGCTACTACCAGGAGGGCAGTGGAATGCGCAAGCTGGCGGTCGAAGGCAACACCGCGCAGAGCACACGCTGCGGGTCGGATTGCCCCGACGCGACGTGTCCCGACGATGCGCCAGCCTGCCCCAGTCCGATGGGCTGCCGGCACGTCGTCGAGGCGACCGAACCCGACGCCGAACCGTTTACGCCGCCCAGCCCGGTTGACGTCCTGGGTGACTACGGCCTGTTCTGGAACTCGCACGTGGCTGTCAAGAAGGGCTTCGTCTGGGCGAATGTGAACCATGCGACCGATTTCGGTCCGGTCGTTGCGGTCTCCCCGGTCGACTTTAACCGCGACGGAGACGTCGATACCGGCGACGAGGAAGTGTTCGAGGCCTGCGCGACGGGCCCGGACGTTCCGTACCTCCCGGCTGATCCGCCTTTGGGCTGTCCCATGGCCGGCGGCGTTGCCGGGGGCGACTTGGATCAGGACGGCGACGTGGACCAGAGCGATTTCGCCATCTTCCAGCGATGCCTCAGCGGGACGGACCATCTGGCTGATCCGACCTGTGGCTACTGAGCCGACTCGTGCGTCGCGCGATCGCGCGGATCGCGCTGACCGTGTGCCCTAGAACCCATTGTGGGACCGGCATCTTGCCGGTCAACGGATAGGCATCCGTACGTGTTCGGCGAATGCGTACTTCTTTCCGAACCGCGACCGTCAGGGAGCGGACAACGCAGGCAGCTACGAGCCGCGACCGTAAGGGAGCGGTCA
>JAFGRR010000148.1 GCA_016935035.1 Phycisphaerae bacterium
GCCGAGGCGTCGAGCAACCTGGCGCGCTACGACGGCGTGCACTACGGCCATCGCACCGCCGACGCCAGGAGCCTGGTCGACCTGTACAGCGTCTCGCGCGAGGAGGGTTTCGGCCCCGAGGTCAAGCGGCGCATCATGCTGGGCACGTTCGCGTTGTCGGCAGGCTACTACGACGCCTATTACAACAAGGCGCTCAAGGTCCGCCGCCTCATCAAGCAGGACTTCGACCAGGCCTTCAAGCACGTGGACGTGCTCGCCTGCCCGACTTCACCGACGCCCGCGTTTCGCCTCGGCGAGAAGCTCGACGATCCGCTCACCATGTACCTGGCGGATGTCTACACCATCGCCCCGAACCTGGCGGGGATACCGGCGGTGTCGATTCCGTGCGGATTCAGCGGCGACGGTCTGCCGATCGGGCTACAGCTCATGGGGCCGGTCTTCGGCGAGCTAACCGTGCTGCAAGCGGCACGCCTGTATGAACGCGAGACAGACTGGCATACGCGAACGCCGCCGCTGATCCTCCAGTGACGCCGAACCGCCGTTGATCTGACCGGCGCGGGCGTCGCCGTCGCCGCTTGGGTCCGACGTCGCGGTTCCAGCCGGCCGTTATAATCGTCATGTCGCGGGTGAGAGTGTGCATGTGGCAGGTGCTGTTGGATCGACTGGGACGCGTCATGCCGTGGCTGGCCCACGCGGTCCACGTGGTCCGACTCGCCTGGGCGAGCCCGCGAGTCCGCCTCGGCATACTGGGCGGGCTGTTGGCCCTGATCGCTCTGGTGGTGCTCTGGACACGCTCCGGCACGGCACCACCGACGCCGACGAGCGTGGTGACGGACAGCGGCGACCAGTGGCACTATCTGGTGGTCTGCGAGGCCTGCGGCCAGCGTCTGCGATATGCCTCGCACCCAGCGGCGACGCGCGGATCCCCAAGGAATGGGCAACTCGTGTGTCCGCATTGCGGCGCCGCACGGGCCGCGTGGTATCGACGTGGCAGCCAGGTTGTGCCCCCCGGCGGGTGGTGAGCACGCATCGTCTGGCGGGCGATATTCGGGACGCGGGAGACGGCGAGGAGTCGAGGATGCGCTGCGAGCGACGGCAGGGGGGCTTCACCCTGATCGAACTCCTGGTCGTCATCGCGATCATCGCGCTGCTCATCTCCATTCTCATGCCCAGTTTGGCCCGGGCTCGTGAACAGGCTCGACGCGCTTACTGCCTGGCCAACCTGCGCGGCGTTGGACAGGCCGCCCTTTGCTATGCCGACGAGGACAGCAAGAATCTCCTTATCCCGATCCACCGCATGATGGTGACGCACATGCCGGCGCAGGATTACTGGCTGCACCGGACGGCGATGTGGTTCGCTGTCGGCGGGCGTTCGGCCCAGGAGATGTTCCTGACCGATGCCGGTCCGCGTGACCTTGGAGATAACACAGAGTGGGCTGCCGAGACGCGCCCGCTCAACCGGTACATCTACGGTGAAATTCACCAGTCTGAAGCGCGCGAGCAAAAGCTGTTTCGTTGCCCGTCGGACAAGGGCTATCCGGAGCATCCGGATATCGACGATTCTCCGATTGAGAACGCCGGCCGAGCCTGCTATGACACGCTCGGAAGCAGCTACCGCGCCAGCCTCTACGGGCAGTTTCCCGCGATTGGGGCGAGCTATGATGGTGCGTTCGCGATCGGACCGTGGGGGCATACTCTGGCGACCATCACCCAGCCGTCACAGGTGGCGGCGTTCGGCGAGCCGACGTTCTTCAACATGATCGGGCAGGACGACGGCGCCGTGAACCCGGACCCGGTTATCGCGATCGGGTGGCACGGCCTGTGGATGCGTGACAACCTGGTTTTCTGCGACGGCTCGGCGCGACCGACGCGCGCGGCGGGGCATGAGAGCGTGGGCGAGGATGCGGCCCGCGATGGTATGGGCGTCGGCAGCAACTGGGATATGATTTCACGTGGACCCGGCTGGCGGTTTGATCTGTGGCCGACGCCCGGTGCGCGCATCTGGGCGCTCGACCCCGATAACCTGCTGTGGAACCCCCCGTACACCGCCCAGCCCAACGAGCGTTGGAAGACTTGGCCATTCAAGGGGGCCCAGGACAACCTGCGGGAAGGTAGCTAAGCGGCGGGACATATGGTATCGTCAGCGACCAATCGTCGCCCGTGCCTCTATCGGGGTGGGGCATGCCGGTGACGAGTGCCCCTGGAGGCTTGCGCCGCCCGCGCGGCACGCGGATTTCGTGGTGGTTCTGGTGGATGTGCCAGCCCGCGCGAAGAGCGGTGCGTAATCGTAGAGAACCGCTGGCATTGAGGATCAGTACAGATGTCGGAAGAACGCGACCAGCCAATCGATGTCCATGTTGAATCCACCGCGCAGGAGCCCACGCTCAACAAATTCTTCAAGGCCACAATCAAGCTGAAGGTCTCGGACTTGCACTTGAAGGCCGGCAAACCACCCACCGTTCGGCGGAAGGGCGACCTGAAGCCTCTGACTGGTGGTCCGCTGACGGCGGAGCAGATTCGCGATGGGATTTTCGAGCTGCTCTCGGACAAGCAGAAGGAATACTACCAGGTTAACGGGGCGGTCGACTTTGCATACGACGTCGGCCCGCAGGGCGATGCCGACCGTTTCCGCGTGAACGCCTTCCAGCAGCGCGGCCAGATGTCGGTGGCCGCTCGCCGCGTCAACCGCACGATTCTGAGTTTCGAGCAACTGCACCTGCCGGCGACGATGGCGAAGATCGCGGAAGAGAACCAGGGTATTGTCCTGCTGGCGGGAATCACGGGCTCGGGCAAGAGCACGACGATCGCGGCGATGATCGACTACATCAATGAGCGCTACCCCGTGCACATCGTGACGGTCGAGGACCCGATCGAGTACCTGTTCACGGACAAGAAGGCGGTCATCAATCAGCGTGAGGTCGGCATCGACGTGATCGACTTCCACGCAGCCCTGAAGTACCTCATGCGTGAGGACCCGGACGTCGTGCTGATTGGTGAGATGCGAGACCAGGAGACGTTCAGCGCTGCGATTCACGCCGCCGAGACGGGTCACCTGACGTTTGGCACGATTCACGCGGCCAGTTCGGCACAGACGATATCGCGTCTGCTGGACCTGTTCCCGGAGGCGGAGCGACGTCAGGTGCGCCAGGCGTTGGAGTTCAACCTCAAGGCGATCATCTGCCAGAAGCTGATTCCCTGCATCAAGGAAGGCGTTCCGCTGTGCCCGACGATCGAGATCATGACGACGAACGCATCGATCCGAAAGCTGATCCGCGAGGAGCGCGACAACGAGATCATCGACGTGATCCGCTCATCCTATGACGCCGGCATGGTCGACTTCACCGAGAACCTGCGCCGGTTGGTTGAGACGGGTTACATCGATCACGCCACCGCGTACGAGTCGGCTCCGAACGCCGACGAGCTGCGCATGGCGTTGAAGGGCATCCGCTCGGCCGGAGCCGGTATTCTCGGGTAAATGACCGCGCCCGCCGCGGCGATTGAAACCAGGAGCTGCCATGACGCTGCTTGCTGTCACGGACTTGCTTGCCCAGGGAGATGTCCCGCTCCACTTCACGTACATCAGCCCGTGGAAGTTGGTCGGCATGGTCCTCGGCTTCACGTGCTGGAGCATGTTTGCCCAGTGGGTGGACAAGGACACGATTGTCGTAAACACGTTCCGCATCCTGTGGAACATGATTGCCATCGGCGTCGGAATCATCGGGACGGCGGTCATGCTGTTTACGCCCTTTGTCATCGGACTGCCGGCCCTGGCCGTGATGTTGCTGGCCAACCTCGTCATCTACACATTGCATCGCAACGGTCTGGTGCCGGATGATGACAAGGTGCTTACACCCGCACACATCAAACGCGTGATGAGCGAGGGTTTCGGCGGCAAGAAGAAGGTCAAGGAGGTGAAGGAACGCGTGCGGCTGCGTGCCGCCGACGGTGCGCGCTGCGCGATCCCGGATGCCGAGGACGAGCGCGAACGTTATCGCCTCTCGCAGGACCTGCTGTGGGACGTGCTCTGGAACCGCGCCACGCGCGTCGAGGTCACGCCCGGCAAGGAAGTCTCGAAGGTCACCTACGAAATCGACGGCATCAAGAGCGAGCGCGAGGGCCTGCCCCGTGCCGACGCCGATGCCATCGTCTATTTCATGAAGACCATCTCCGGCTTCGACCTCGAGGAGCGGCGCAAGCCGCAGACGGATCGGATCCAGGCAGAGATCGCCAATCTGAAAGTCGATGTCGAGGTACGTACGGATGGCTCCGTGGCGGGTGAGAAGCTGACGTTGCGCGTCATCGGCGAGGAGACGCGCTACAAGATCACGGACATCGGACTGTCCGAAAAACAGGTGAAGCGTCTGCGCGAGCTGATGGAGTCGCCCACGGGCCTGATGCTGATCAGTGCCCCGGCCGGTACCGGCATGACCACCACGATTTACAGCTTCACGCGCAGCCACGATGCGTTCTTGCACAATATCCAGACGCTGGAATATCGCCGCGAACTGCCAATCGACAACGTCACCCAGACCGAGTTCGTGCAGTCCACCGAAGAGAAGACCTTCGCCGGCGATCTCCAGAAGCTCTTCCGCACCGACCCGGACATCGTCGTGATTCCCGAGGTTCGCGAGCAGGCGGCGGCGGTGTTGGTGACGGAGGCCGCCGTCAACAAGCAACTGGTCTACGCGGCGCTTAACGCCAGCGACGTGTTCAGCGCGCTGCGCAAGTGGATGGAGCTGGTTGGCGACAACACGCGTATTGCCAAGAGTCTGCTGATGGTCTCGAATCAGCGGCTGATCCGGTGCCTGTGCCCGTCGTGCAAGCAGCCGTACAAGCCGGACCCGGCGACGCTCAAGAAGCTGAACCTGCCGGCCGACGCCGTGCTGCACCGTCAGCCCGAGCCCGAGTTCGACAAGCGTGGCAACCCGATCATCTGCCAGCATTGCCAGGGCACGGGTTACGTTGGGCGGACGGCGATCTTCGACGTGATGTTCGTGGATGACCCACTGCGAGCTGTGATCGCCAAGGCCAAGTCCATCGCCGACGTGCAGGCGTACGCGGTGAAGCAGGGAGGCCGTGGCTTCCAGACGCCGGCCATGCAGAAGGTGCTCGACGGCACGACGAGCATTCAGGAGATCACGCGTGTGCTGCGTGCCGGTCGGCCGGCCAGGCCCGCCGCTCCCAAACCACCGTCCAAGCCGGCTGCTTCATAGTCGTCCTCTGATCGCGAGGTCTTTGAGATGGTCTTAGTCATCGCCGTGGTCGCCCTGGTGCTCGGCATCACGTTCTACCAGTCGCTGTTCGGGTTGTTCAGCGGCATCGTGAACCTGTTTTGCACCATCGTCGCGATGGTCATCGCGTTCGCGTTCCTCGAGCCGCTTAACCTATTTGTTACCGGGCAGGGCATTCACCAGTCGTTCTCCGAGCCGTGCTGTTTCGTGGGCCTATATGTGCTCGCCCAGGCGGCGCTGCGATATCTCGCCGATACCTTCCTGCGCGGCAATGTCCGCGTGCCGATGTATGCCGACTGGATCGGCGGCGCGGTGTGCGCTTTTCTGAACGCCGAGATCACCGTCGGCATTCTGGTGATTGGTTTTCTGATGCTGCCTTTCGGGGGCCGGTCGATGATGTTTTCGCGTTTCGAGCGCGACAGCAAGGGCAAGACCGATGCCAACGGCTACGTGGTTTTCGAGCGCCACAACCTCAGTTTCCTGCGGCCCGACGACTTCACTGTCGGGCTCTTCAATATCCTGAGCTCGGGCAGCCTCAAGGGTGGCAGCGTGACTGACGAGGCGCACCCGGATCGCGCCTTTGCCTCTGTCTATCCCGACTTCACGCGCTGGGTCTTCTGGACCGGCAATACCGTGCAGCCCGAGACCGCGACGGCGCCGTTCCGCGACGATGAGGGGGACGGCTTCAAGGACGGCGTCGGCATCACGAACTGGTGGGAAGAGCCCGGTCCGCTGATGGCGCAGTACTGCAAGACTCTGCCTAGCTACGAAAACAGAAACGACCTGAATTTCGATGCCCCGGCACCCTACAATGTCCCGTCGGACAAGAACCTGCTCGGTATTCGCCTGGTGCTGAAACGCGCCGCGCGCGACCGTGGCAAGGAAGGCGAGGGAGCGGCACACCGTTTTCGTCCCACGCAGATTCGCCTGGTCGGCACACTGCGCGGCGAGCCGACCGAGTATACACCGCGACTCATTGGCGGCCTGCCCGAGAATGACGATCGTCGCCTGACGGCACCCTGGCGCCGCGTCGTTGATCTGGACAGCGATTTTACGCTATCCGCGGCCGCCGCTACCATCGATGCATACTTTGAGGTGGATCCAGGGTTTGATCCGTGGTTCGTCGAGTATCGGCGGCACGCCCGCGTCGAAGTCCGCGGCGAACCCGAGAAGACGCCGCCGCCGCCGCTCGGCGCGGGCGGCGCTGAGTCCGCGGATGCTTCCGTGTCGGCCGAGCCAACCGGCGAGCCGCGACCCAGCACCGGCGATCGCCACGGGGCCACCAGCGGGCTCCAGTCAATCAACCCCGATATCAGCGGCGTCAGCAGCCAGATTCCGATGCCCATCGCCACCAGCGCCGTCGGCAGTGCCGAGGTGGACGGAAGCGATCTGGTGTGCGGTCGGATTGCGGGCAGCGCGTCGCGCGTCCTGGCGGCCGAAGGAGCACCGCGGCTCGAACGCTTCGCCGTGCCGGACGGCCAGTATCTCCTGCAAGTGAATTGCACGCCGTTCGGCCCGCGTTCGCTCCTGGGCCAGGTGTTCAACTTTGCCGGCAGCGTCACCAGCCAGTACTTCGCCGTCGACGACCGCAACAACCGCTATCCGCTGGCCGGCTACTACGGCGTCGTGCCGCGCGGCGGCGAGCCCTACATCGAACTGTACTACGTCGGTGGCCCGGACACGCCGGAGGCGATGTCCTTCCGCGGCATGCTCGACTTCACCGAGATCAAGGACGAGTTGCGTCGCCGGCCGTCCGAAGCGCAAATCGGCCTGCTCTTTCACATCCCGTCGCGCACGCACATCGTCAAGATCGTGAATCAGAACAACGCCGGCATAGAGAACATCGACTTCACGGCGCCCTGAAATCCCCGAATGTGGGGCCGACGCCCTTGAATGTAGCGGCCGACGTCTCGTCGGCCGTATTGTGCTCGAAGGGCTCCGCGTCCGATGTCGGCACGTGTGTAGCATCAGGCCTTTGTGCCTAACGCACTACGCCGACACCGCGGCCCCAATCCCCGTTCGCCGAGGAGGCAACGACCATGCCCTGTCGCACTGGCAAGCTTGGCAACCCGCACGTTTGCTCGCGCGGACTCATCCTGGCGCTGTTGCTCCTCGTGTTTGCGTCCGGCGGCTGTGCCGGGTGGGGCTACCGCAGTATCAAGCTCGGCCACGGCCCGCGCGATTATGACGGTGTTCTGCCGCAAGACCAGGTCCGCGTCACGGAGTCGGGCTTCTGCCACGTCGGCACCGCGAAAGACCGCACCGAGGCCCTGGCCGTGCAGCTCACCGACGACCGGCGCGTGGCCGGCAAGTGGTCGGCCACACTCGTTGATCGGCAGCGCTGGCCGCGTTCAGAGCACAGCTATCACCTGGTGGGCGAGTTCTCGCCGACGCTTGCCGGGCTGGACCAGGTCGGACCGTTGGACGTGCTGCGCGATACGCTGGAGCAGCTTGGCCGGCTCAACGCGGACCCCTTCGTCAATCAAGCCCACGCCTGGATTGCGGCCGGCATGTTCCGAATCGTCGAGCGTTGGCACGGTCTGTCCGCCGGCGTCGAGCCGACCTCCGAAGCGACGGAGTGCCTTGCACACACAGTCGGCGATGGCGTAGTCCGCATCACCATCGACCCCGCCGGCGTCTATCACATCGAGTATCTGGAAGAAGACTAGCGACGCGCAATGTAGCGGCCGACGTCTCGTCGGTCGTAGTGTGTCAGCAGGCCTTCATGCACGGATAGCACTCCCCACGTCAGCATCGCACCGATAGCGCGATACAGCCGCCGACCCCATAACCGCGCAAGCCCCGCCATGCGGTGCAAACCGCCCCTACACCACCCCTCTGTCGCTTTGTCGCTACCCCCATCTCCAGCATCCCCGCCGGCGCGCAAAAAACAGCCGAGCCGGACGAGAGGCAACGTCGGGCTCGGCTTGGGGCATGGATGTGAAGTTACCCGCGCTGCGGTTCGGCGATTCTCCATGCCAGGGTACATACAGACTGTGGGTCTTGCGGCGGGGTCGCCCGGGAGCAACCCCGCCAAGCCAGTACTCGGAGGGTCTCCTAGGAATCGCGGTCCTTACCGGGGTCCTGTTCGAGCATCTTGCGAAGATAGCCGTTCTCGCGGCGTGTGGCCTCGAGGTCGAACAGAAGGTACTTGATCGAAAGCCGCAGGAAGTCGATGCTCTCCTGCAAGCCGCTCATGCTCTTCTTGATTTGCTCGTGGCGCTGCTTGGTCTCGCTGGCCAACTGGCGGAGCCGATCGCGCTCGCCCTCTGGCAGGGCCTCGATCTCCTTGACCAACTCACCCAGCTTCTTTTGGAATGTTGCTTCGTCCATCTTTCCCTTCCTCCAGGGAACCCGCGTCCTAGTCGCGGGCGGCGATCCGTGTTGTCGACACCGCCGATGCCACCGGCCGCGTCTCGCCCCATTGTAGGCACCTAGGCCGCCGCGCCGCGCGTCGAAAACAGGTGGTTTGGCATGCCTGGGAATGCTATTCGGCAGGTCCGCCGCATGGCCCGTCGGCGGCGCATTTGTTATGAGAACCTCCGGCCAGAAAACTTCGGCGTGTCCGAACCATCAACGCCGCGATTTGAGCCACTGGTCCGTGAAGGAGCGATAACGCATGGCCGCCGCGCGGATTCCGACTTGAGCGCACGCCGCGATTCCGCTACACCAACGGGACTATTGACGTTTGCGAGGTGGGCACCATGCAACTGCCGCAGGTCCAATACGACGTTCTTCGATATCTTCAGACGCTCGGCGATGCCGCGCGCGTTCCCGACGTGGCGTCGGCGCTGAAGACCGATCAGGCTCAGATTGCTGCAGCCTGCACGATGCTACAGGAGGCCGGCTACGTCAAAATCGAGGAGACGCGCTTCGACGAGTTGCGCCTCGGCCCGGACGGACAGGCGGCCCTGACGCAACCGCTGCCGGAGCGGGCGGTCATAGGCGTTCTGGCCGCGCAGGGCGGCACGTGCATCCTGACCGACGTGCCGAACCACTGCGATCTCAACTCCGGCGAGGTCGGTCAATCGCTCCGCTGGCTCGGCCAGCGCGGCTGGGCCAAGAAGGATAGGGACACCTTGGTGCTATCCGACGCTGGCCGATCTGCAATCGATGGCACCGAACCCGACGAAGCCCTCATCAAAGCCCTCGCCGGCGATCGAGTCGCTCGCGCGCCGGATCTCGAAAAAGAAGGCATCGACGTGTCGGCGGCGCTGGCCCTGCTCTCGAAGCGCAAGGGTATGCTCGTCATCAAGGAACGCACCGACCGCTTCGTGACGATTACTGACAAAGGCCGCCAGTTGCTCGCATCCGGCGCCACCGGCCGCGATTCCGTCACACAACTCACACCCGAGTTGCTGTCCGACGGCGGCTGGCGCAACGTTGATTTGCGAACCTACGACGTGACGCTGGCGGCCAAGAAGATTTACCCCGGCAAAACGCACCCGTTCCAGCGCATTCAGGATCAGGTCCGCCGCGTGTTTTTTGAGATGGGCTTCGAGGAAATCACCAGCCCGTGGGTCGAGTCCAGCTTCTGGGATTTTGACGCGCTGTTCCAGCCGCAGGACCACCCGGCCCGCGACATGCAGGACACCTTCTACGTCGCCAAGCCCAACCATTGCCGCCTGCCCGACGAGAAGCTGGTCGAAAGTGTGCGGCAGACGCACGAGACCGGCGGCGACACCGGTTCCACCGGCTGGCAGTATCGCTGGAGCCGCGACCTGGCACACAAGCCGGTGCTCCGCACGCACACGACCGCCGCCACGATTCGGGCGCTAGCTCGCCACAACGGCGGCAAGCCCGGCAAGTACTTCATCATCGGCCCGGTCTTCCGCCGGGAGACAGTCGACTACAAGCACCTGCCGGTCTTCCACCAGGTGGATGGCATCGTGGTGCATCCCAAGGCCAGCCTCGCGACGCTGATCGGCACGCTGACGGCGTTCTACCGCAAGATGGGCTTTCCAAAGATCCGCGTTGTGCCGAGCTTCTTCCCATACACCGAGCCGTCGGCCGAGGTGCACCTGTACATGGAAAGCCGCAAAAACTGGGTCGAGATGGGCGGCTCGGGCATATTCCGTCCGGAGGTGACGCTGCCGATGGGCGTTACCGATCGCGTGCTCGCCTGGGGGCTTGGTCTCGATCGCCTGGCGATGCTGACCTATGACGTTGCTTCGCTCGGCGAGTTGTTCTTCTCGTCGATGCCCTGGCTGAGGGAGACGCCGGTATGCCGATAATCGACATGCCCATTCCGATGTTGCTGGCCCACGTCAACAAGGGCGCGGCGAAGCCGCTGCCCGAGGACGAACTGCCCGAAAAGGTCATGCGCCTCGGCTGCGAAGTCGAGGAACTGGCCGAGACGCAGCAGTTCCTATGCAACGTCTGCGGCAAGATCTACGACCGTACCGAGGCCCAGGGTATGCCGCTGCATTGCAGCGCCTGCGGCACCGATTTTCGCGCGGTTCCGGAGCAGCTTGGCGACTTGGGCATGGCCAAGGTCATGCGCCTCGACATGCTTGCCGTCCGATCGGACATCTTTGACCCCGGCGGCATGGGGCGCATGGTCCGTGGCTATCTCGGCATTCAGTCGGGTCTGATCGAGTATCCGCTCAGCCCGCCGAAGATCACGGTCAAGGTCGATCCGCACCTGTCGGACGAAACCAGTCGGCGGCCGCATATCGTCTGCGCGGTCATGCGCAACGTGTCGCTGACGCACGACACCATCAAGATGCTCATGAACTTGCAGGAGGATCTGCACTGGGCGCTGGGTCGCGATCGCAAGCTGGCGTCCATCGGCGTATACGACCTGGATACGCTGAGCGGCTACGAGTTTCGCTATGACGCGGTTAAGCCGGACGGGTTGCGTTTCGTCCCGCTGGGCTTCCCGCCTGACGATGATGCCAGCAGGCTCACGCCCGGCGAGATTCTCGAAAAGCACAAGACCGGCCAAGCGTACGCCCACCTGATGAAGGACATGACGGCGTACCCGATCCTACGCGACGGGGCCGGCACGGTGCTGTCAATGCCGCCGATCATCAACAGCGAATCAACGCGCGTCACGATGACGAGCCGCAACCTCTTCTGCGACGTGACGGGGCTTTCGCAACGCACCGTCGAGCGGGCGCTGAACGTCATGGTCACGAGCATGAAGGAACTGCTGCCCGAGATCGAGATCGAACAGGTCACGATCGCGCGCGGCGACGAACGGGAGATTACCCCTGACCTGACACCTACCGAGATGCGCGTCGATGTCGCTAACGCCGCCGACACCATCGGCGTGAAGCTCGACGCCAAGGCGCTGGGCGAGTTGTTTGAGCGCATGGGCCACGGCGTCAGCGATGCGGATGGCGGCAAGACACTGATCGTCCGCGTGCCGGCCTATCGCTCAGACGTCATGCACCCGGTTGATTTGATCGAGGACGCCGCGATCGCGTACGGCTATGAGAATCTGACGCCCGAACTTGTGCCGGCGTTCACGGTCGGCGATCCGCAGCCGGTGGAAGAGCGTTCCGCCGACGCCCGGCAGATTCTGGTCGGCCTCGGCTTCCACCAGGTGATGACGCTCGTCCTGTCCAGCGAGACGGCAGCGTTCGGCAAATGGCGCATCGAGCCGGCCGACAATCGCGTGCTGATCGAAAACCCGATCAGCTCCGAGCAGACCATGTGCCGCGTCAATCTGCTGCCCGGGCTGATGGAAACGCTGGCCATCAACAAGCAGTACGACTTGCCGCAATACCTCTTCGAGGTCGGCGATTGCTGTTTTGTCGATGAAACGACCGAGACTGGCGCCCGCGAGGAACGGCTGGCGGCGGCCGCCATGATCGGCACGCACATCGGCTACGCCGACATCCGCGCCGTGGCCGACGCCTTCACGCACGAGCTGCACGCCGAGTGCACCGTGCAGCCGACCGAGCACGCCAGCTTCATCCCCGGCCGAGTCGCCGCCCTGCACCGCCCCGACGGCACCCGCGTCGGCGTGATGGGCGAGCTACACCCCGAGGTGCTCGAAAACTACGGCCTCAAGCACCCGGTATCGGTATTTGAACTGAGCCTGGAGAAGCTCCTCGAAATCCCGCCGCGCATGTAGCGGCCGACGTCTAGTCGGCCGTCTTCGTGGCCAATACCGGGTGCCCCACGCCTTCAAGGGTGGGGGACTGATGGTACCGTGTCGAGTCCGGTACCAACATCGTCCAACTGGGGGCAGCAGTATGGCGGACAAACCTGAGACATGCGCCCCCGAGCGCAACACCATCGACCACGACCTGTGGTGTATTCGTTGCGGCTACAACCTGCGCACGCTAGATCGCGACGGGCGCTGCCCCGAGTGTAACGCGGCAGTTGCTGACGCCAGCGCGCTTCAGGCACGCTTTCACTTCAAGTCGCGTCGGGCGGCGACACGGACGCGAATCGGGATCGCCCTGGTGGCATTAGCGGTAATCGTTGTTGTGCTCGCAGGCCAACTGATAAGTGTGTCATGCGCGGCCATGCTGCTAGGGTACTTGCCAAAGAACGTGGCGCGCACACTCTACTGTGCTTGCACGCATTCTGGCCTCGTCTCAGTCATATTGGAGAACACCGGCGTGTTGGTGATCGCGTGGCCGTTTTCCGTGCCGCGCGGACCGCGTCGGAGATTGGCCGTTGTGACGTCGTTCCTCGCGGTTGCTGGTTTTCTCTATTGGGCGAGACCCTACCTGTGGGCGGTCACTGGCTTCAACCTTATCCCGCCCGCGAACTCCATCCGGGCGGTTTTTGTACAGCAGTCCATAGAGACTATGTTCCATGTTGCGGTGGTGCTGGCGCTGGTCTGCCTGGTCCTGCAAACGCGGAACGGCGAGCGAGGCCTGCGCCGGCTGCTGCGCTTGGCGATCCTGGCGCAGGCAGTCATCCCGGTCTCGGCGCTCTGCGCGCTCTGCACGACCGGCTGGCCGCGCTGGGGGTGGGTCGGATGGGAACATCTGCTCTGGTTCAGTGAGGGTTGGCGCTACATCCCGGCCGCCATTTGGGGAGTCACCCTCCTGGCGCTGTGGCAATACGAACGCCATTTGCGCCGCGCGCTGCGACCGCATGTCGAGGACGCCCCTGGGACGCTGTCCGTCCCTCACCCTTGAAAGGGCGGGGCACCGGCCGCCAACTCCGTCCATGCGCGCCCGGTGCGCCTGCCGCCCACGCTGTGTTACTCCTGGTCCTCCACCGTCACGCGGATTTCGGCGCCGTTGCAGCGGATCTCGGGGACGTACATGGCCTGGCCGATCGTCGGCATGGCGTTGAACTTGCCCGGGACCTCGGCTCGCAGTTCGTAACGCATCTCCCAAATGCCCTCGGGCAACTGGTCGATGAACAGCGCGACCTTGCGATCACGCAGTTCGCGATGCACCCAGCGCTGCTTGCCGGTGTAATCGGCGGAATCACGCTGCATGTGCTCCTCGGACCGACGGACGTCGGTTGTCTCGTTGCCGAACTGCCGGCTGACGGCGGCGGACTTCAACTGGCGGACGTGGAAGTCGGCGCCGCTGCGCAGCTCGACGCTCTCAAAGCCCGCCGGCTTGAGGTCCTCGAAGATGAGGTACTCATAGTTGTTCTTCGACTCGATCGTGATGACCGACTCGACCCGCTCGCCGCTGACGATGCTGTCGCCGTCGTTGAGCGGCACACGCTCATACGTAGTGCCGCGCAGCAGCGTCTCACGCTCGACGAGCTTGTAGTACTGCCGCCGCACGAAAATCTCGTTCCCCGCCGGCGGAATTGGGATTTCGAGGCTGTAGAAACGGGCCTCGGCCGCGAAATACAGCGGCCCATCGCCGCCGCGTTTGATGCGGATTTCGTTGGCGCCGTCGCGAATCAGCTCGCGATCGATCTCAAACCGGCTCGGGGCCGACAGCCCGTCGCTGACTGTCAGCTTGCGCTTGGCGACCGACTGCCCGTTGACGAACAGCTCGTATCCCATCTCCGGCGCCAGCTCGCCGCTGGCGCGCAGATAGTCGTTCAGCGCCAGCACGACCAGCGCCGTATCGCGCGTGCTGCGCCACTGCGCCCCACGCCGATTCTTGACCAGCCAGTTGGTCACCGGCTCGATGAGCGCATTCTCCGGGTCGATCGCCAGCAGCGCCCGCAGCACGAACGCCGTCGCTTCCTCGCCGCCGTCCGACCAGCGGTAGTAGATACCGTCCTCGCCCCAGTGCGCCGTCGGAATGACGGCGGCGTGCGATTCCTGAGCGCCGCGCTGAATAACCGACGTGTCCGGCGTCTCGTCGCGGATCACGCCGTTTTCGAGATTGCGGACCAGCGTCTGCGCCATCTCGGTCTCGCCGTAGTAATGGGCTGACAAGGCCAGCAGCGCCCGCGTATAGGCATTGAGCTGATCGCGGCGTTTGTAGAGATTTCGCAGTGCCTTGGACTCAAAGCGCGTGATGTCACCGCCGGTCTTGTGGTGATACACGGCCAGCGCGTGCAGCATCCACGCCTGCGCATCCGGCTGAAGCTCTTCCTCAACGATCTCATGTTGCAGGTATTTCATGCTGCGATTGAGCGCGTCCACGTCGATCTCGATGCCGGCGTCGTCCGCCAGTATCAGGCCCCACGCGACATAGCCGGTCATGAAGTGATCGCTCGGCTGATCGATCGGGTCTTTCCACCAAC
>JAFGRR010000149.1 GCA_016935035.1 Phycisphaerae bacterium
CCCCACCCAACCCCGCCACTCACGAACACCCTCCGACCGCCCCTCAACTGACGCGCCTAGGATTCATAGCATGACACCCACCACGCACAGGCCGCCACCCAAGCCACGTACCCACCGCCCGCTTCCCATCTTCACTTCTGACTTCTTAATTCTGACTTCTGACTTCCCCAAGTGCCTGATAACCAAGGTGGCCAAACCGGGGGTCTCACAAAATGGTCATGTTGGCCACCTTCGGCACAATTCGCCCAACCCGCGTTTTTATCTGGAACATGCTCAACCACCCCCCGCCGCCCCGCGCAAAACCTGCCCTCCAGCCTGCCATGCCCAAGGAGGGTGCATGGGCAGGTCGCAGACCTGCCCGTGCATCACTGGCCGAGCACGGGCAAACCTGCCTTCGGCAGGCCTGCCCATGGCACCCACTAACTCACTCCGTGGGTGTCAGGCGTGTACGCCGAACGCTGCCGAAGATCGTGAACTCGCATCCGACCGGCGTGCGGTGGCAGACTTCAATCTCGTCGAGCTCGACCCGCCATTGTGCACCCTCGCGCACGCCGACCAGCGTCAGCGGGCCGGCGCGATGTCCGTCTTCCGGCGCCCCCGGTCCGGTCAGTGCGCCGTGTGGTTCGTCACTGTCCGGGTCGTACAGCGTCAGTACTGAAATCTCGTCGAGCGGTTGTCCGGCGAGTGATATTTCTGATGGAACATAGGCTTCGAGTGGCACGGTTTTGACCTCCCAACCGGTCCTATCGCGTCTAAACGCAGATCGGCATTGTAACGGCTGCCGCGGCGGCTGCCGCCTGTTTTGCCCCGTGTTGACCGGCCGATAGCGTTTTCATATGATCGGTCGTTTCGTGGCAACACGATGCACGGGGGTCAACGGTTGACCACGGCTAGCGATGGCTGTGCGGCGCGCTTGCGTGCCGCACGATGTGGATGGTGACAAGTCGGCGGGACTCGAAGTGAAAATCGGTATCAGACACGAAGACAAGAGTACATGGGAAGGGCGCGCGCCGCTCGTCCCGGCGGACATCAAGCAGCTAGTCAACGAGCACGGCATAGAGTTCGTGATCCAGAACTCGCCGACACGCAGGATTCCGGCCGCTGAATATGCCGCCGCCGGCGCGACGATGGTCGATACGCTCGACGGGTGTCCGCTGGTGATGGGTGTCAAGGAGATCCCGCTGGAGCTAATCGAGCCGAAGAAGACGTATGTCTACTTCTCTCACACGATCAAGGGCCAGGCCGCGAACATGCCCGCACTGAAACGTCTGATGCAACTTGGCTGCACACTGATCGATTACGAGCGAATCGTGGACGAACAGGGACGCCGGTTGGTCTTCTTCGGCGAATACGCCGGCTTGGCAGGGATGATCGACACGTTGTGGCTGCTGGGCCGACGACTGACGCAGGAGGGCATCGCCACGCCGTTCGCGCAGGTTACCGCCGCCCACGAGTACGCCGACTTGGCCGACGCCGAACGCCACATCCGCGCGCTCGGTGACCACATCCGCGCCAGCGGCCTGCCGGACGGCCACCCGCCAATGGTGTGCGGCTTTGCCGGCTACGGCAACGTCTCACGCGGCGCGCAGCGCGTGTATGACTGGCTGGGCGGCGACGAGCTCAAGCCCGAAGAGCTGGGATCAAAGCCCCTCTCGCACGGCACCTGCTACAAGGTCGTCTTCCAAGAGAAGCACATCGCCGCCCCCAAAAACCCCGCGGCTACGTTCAATCTCCAAGACTACTACGAACACCCCGACCGCTATCAGGCGGCGTTCTTTGACCACGTGCCGCACCTGACGCTGCTCATGAACTGCATCTACTGGGACTCCCGGTATCCGCGGCTGATAACGCAGGCACAATTCCAGCAGTTGTATTCTGACGGGACGCAACCGCGGCTGCGCGTGATCGGCGATGTGAGTTGCGACATCAACGGTTCGCTCGAATGCACCACGAGTGCCGATGGCCCGGGCAACCCGGCGTACGTCTACGATCCCGTGACCGGCGCGACGCATTACGGTGTCGAGGGAAACGGGCCGGTCGTGCTGGCGGTTGACTTTCTGCCGGCGGAGTTGCCGATCGACTCGTCGCGCTATTTCAGCCAGGCCCTGCGGCCATTCATTCCGGCGCTGGCCAACACGGATTTCTCGCGCCCGCTCGAAGAGAGCGATCTGCCGCCCGAGCTGCGCCGTGCGACGATTGTCTACGCGGGCAAGCTAGCGCCGCCGTTCGAGCGCCTCGCGAAGTACGTTGAAGCGCGATAGCAGCAGCACGGTACACAAGTCCCTGGGGCCGATTTGTGACAGCGAGGAGACAGCATAAATGAAGAAGGTCCTGGTTCTCGGTGCCGGTCTGGTGTCGCCGCCGCTGGTCGAATACCTGCTCAAGCAGCCGGGCTACAGCGTTACGCTGGCGGATATGGTGCTCGACAAAGCCCAGGCACTCATCGGCGGTCACCTCAACGGCACGGCCGTGCAACTGGTCGCCAAGGATACCGACCGGATGGAAGCGCTGATTCGTGCGCACGACCTCGCCGTCAGCCTGCTGCCCGCACCGCTGCATCCAACCGTCGCCGAGTTGTGCGTCAAGCACGGCAAGCATATGGTGACCGCGTCCTACGTCAGCCCGGCGATGCGCAAGCTCGACGAGGCGGCCAAACAGGCGCGCATCACGATCCTCAACGAGATTGGTGTCGACCCCGGCATCGACCACATGTCCGCCATGCGCGTCATTCACGACATCGAAAGACGTGGCGGCAAAGTCATCAGCTTCAAATCTTACTGTGGCGGCCTGCCCGCGCCGGACGCCAACGACAACCCGTGGGGCTACAAGTTCTCATGGAGCCCGCGCGGCGTCTGCACCGCCGGCAAGAATGCCGCCCGTTATCGCGAGAACGGCCAGCAGATCGACATTCCCGGCCCAGAGCTGTTCACTTGCCATCACCCGTTGCACGTCGACGGCATCGGCCAGCTTGAGGCCTATCCCAACCGTGATTCGCTCGGCTACATCGACATCTACGGCCTGCAAGGCATCGACACCATGTTCCGCGGCACGCTGCGCTACCCCGGCTGGTGCGCGTGTCTGAAGGCCGTCGTCGATCTTGGCATGCTCGCGGAAGAGCCGGTCACGTATGCCACCGACACTACTCACGCCCAATGGGTCACCAAGCTGATAAGGACCGGCTCGCCGGTCAATATCCGACAGCAGGTCGCGGACTTCCTCAAGATCGACGCCAGCGCCAACGCCCTCGAGCGCATGGAGTGGCTGGGCCTGTTCTCGAACGAACCGATCGCGCACGCCGGCGATGAGACGACCGACCTCGACGTTCTCGCCGCACGTATGAATGAAAGAATGCCGTACAAAAAGGGTGAGCGCGACATGCTCGTGATGATGCACAAGTTTGTCGCCAGGTTCACGGACGGCAAGCAAGAGCGGCATACATCGACGCTGATCGACTACGGCCGGCCGGGCGGGCACAGTTCGATGGCGCGCACCGTCGGTCTGCCCACCGCCATCGGTGCGAAGATGATCCTGGCGGGCGAGATCACGAGCGCGGGCGTGCACATTCCGGTCAGGCCAGAGGTCTACAACCCCGTGCTCGACGAACTCGCCCTGCTGGACATTCGCTTTGAAGAGAACGTGGAGCCGGCATAGCGGACTCAGCGGCGATCATCCCCGCGCGCCGGGCCGCGGTTGCCCGAGCACCTCACGCACACGCCGCAGCATCTGAAGCCGGCTGTACGGTTTTTCCAGGAACTCGACGTTTTCCTCCAGTACACCGTGGTGCGCGATTACGTCGGACGTGTACCCGGAGACGTACAGTGTTCGCATGTTCGGGCGCTGCGCCGTTAGAGTGTCCGCCAGCTTCCTACCATTCATGCCAGGCATAATCACATCGGTGACGAGCAAATCGATCTGTTCGGAATGAGCAGCGGCCAACCGCAGCGCGTCCGCGCCATTAGAGGCCGCCAGCACTCTGTACCCGGAATCCCGGAGCATATGCTCGGTTAGCTCCCGCACCGCCGTGTCGTCCTCACAGATCATGATCGTCTCGGTGCCGGTCGGAAGTGGGTCAAGAAGCTCGGCTCTCCCCCGCGGCGAGATCGTCTCCTTCGCGCAGGGCCAATAGACGCGGAAGGTGGTCCCGCGTCCGGGTTCGCTGTATACGGCCACGTGCCCATCGGCCTGTTTGACAATCCCATACACCATGGAGAGGCCGAGGCCGGTGCCCTGGCCGGCCGACTTGGTGGTGAAGAATGGCTCAAAGACCCGTTCTTGCGTGGCGGCGTCCATGCCGATGCCGGTGTCACTGACGATCAGCGAGACATGCGGCCCCACCTGGGCTCCGGGGCGTGTCCCCACGTAGGTATCATCGAGAATGACACTCCGCGTCTCCAGGCTCAGGCGACCGCCCTCCGGCATCGCGTCGCGCGCGTTGACGACCAGGTTCACTACGACCTGCTCCAACTGGCCGACGTCAGCCTTGATGGGGCTCAAATCGGCTTCGTAACTGAGGTGCAGTTCGATGTCCTCGGTAATGAGTCGGCGGAGCATCTTCTCCAAGTCGCGGAGCATTGCGTTGAGATCAACGACCTCCGGACGGATCACTTGGCGCCGGCTGAAAGCGAGTAGTTGCCGCGTCAGGGACGAGGCGCGATGCGCGCTCTTTTCGATCTGTCGCACGCTCTCGAGCAGTCCGTGACCCGCTGGAAAATGGGATTCGAGCCCGTCGATCGCCATCTCCACGTTGCCGAAGATCGCGGTCAGGATGTTATTGAAGTCATGCGCCACGCCGCCGGCGAGTTGACCGACGGCCTCCATCTTCTGCGCCTGGCGCAGTTGGAACTCCAGCCGGTCGCGTTCTTCCTCGGTGCGGCGGCGTTTTGTGATGTCCCAGATGAACCCCTCGAGAAACAGCAACTTGCCACTTTCAGCGAACACGCCGCGGCCGCGTTCCCAGACCCAGCGTACGTCGCCAGTCGCCGCGTGTATTCGATAGGTCACTTCGAACGCGCTGTTCTGATCAAGGCCATCCTCAATCTGCACGCGTACGCTCTCGCGGTCATCCTCGTGAATCAGGTTGGCGTAGGTCACCGCATAGTTGTTGACCAAATCATGGGCCTGATAGCCGGTGACTTGATGGCATCCATCACTCACGAAGACCATGGTCCAGTGCTCGTCGTTCAGGCAGCGATAGGCCATCCCGGGCAGGTTGCTCATCAGCGTGGCCAGCGTTCGCTCGCTCTCCCTGAGCGCGTCCTCGGCTTGCTTACGGTCCGTGATGTCCAGATGGGTGCCGCAAACGCGGCGCGGCGTGCCATCGGCGTCACGTTCGACCACGCGCCATCTGTTGAGCACCCAGATCCAATGGCCGGATCCGTGCTTCATGCGGTGTTCTGCCTCGCACGAATCCGCCTGGTCTCGCAGATGTTCGCCGAAAAGTGCCCCGATCCGTGCCAGGTCGTCCGGATGAACCAGCCCGCGCCATTCGTCGATGCTTGTGGGCACCGAGTCTGGTGCGAGACCGAGCATGTTCGCAGCGCGCTCGTCGAAGGTCACCTTGCCCGCCGTGATATCCCAGTCCCAGGTCGCCAGGTTTGCCCCCATCAGCGCGAGAGCCATACGCTCCTCGCTGTCCGCCAACCGCTGACGTGTCCGGTATTCCTCGGTCACATCGCGAAATACCAGCACGACGCCCCTGAGCGCGCCGTCGTCGTCTCGAATCGGCGCAGCCGAATCAGCGATCTGGTACTCAGTGCCATCCCGGGACAGTAAGAGCGTGTGGTTGGCCAGCCCCACTATTTCGCCGCTTTCGAGCACACGCTCAACCGGCGTAGCGGCCTGCTCCCGTGTCAGGGCGCTGACGATGTCAAAGACCTCGGCGAGCGGCTTGCCCAGGGCTTCGCTGAGGGGCCAGCCGGTGACCCTCTCTGCCACCGGGTTCATGCGCGTGACCCGCCCCGCCGTGTCCGTCGCGATCACCGCGTCGCCGATGGAGTCGAGCGTTGTTCGCAGATTCTCCTCGTTGCGACGCAGCTTTCGCTCGGCTTCACGCGTGCGCATAAGACCAAAGGTCACACCGGCCAGGGCGATGATCATAAGCGCAAACGCCAGAGCCGCACTCCAGATCAATCGCTTGTGTCGGCCATAGAACGAAATCGGCTTGTTCACGACGACGGCCGAGTCCGGCAACAGCGACTCGTCCAGCCCCAAACGCACCAGCGCGGCGTGGTCGAACATCACGACGTGTGGGCACGTCGATACAGTCTCTGGAATCCGGCCCGTTTCGAGTATCTCAAGGCAGATCCGGGCGGCCGCGCTGCCCTGGTCCCGAGCCGAGACCATGCACCCTCCGACGACGCCGGTGCCGATATACAGATCCTGCATTGCGTACACCGGCGCGGGCGAGGCCGCACAGATCACACGGGCACTCTGCTCGTGTGTGTAGTAAACGCCGTTGGCATCCCGGTTGTAGTTGCACAGCAAGACAGCGTCGTCACTCGACAACTTGGATAGGCGATCCCGCAACGTCTGGGTGTCGAGCTTGGCCAGCCACTGGATCTGAACCCCGCTCTTCCAGTCCACCAGGGCCGCCGCGACCTGGTTCCGCATGGCTATGGCCGTCGGATTGGCACCGGAAACCACGGCCAGAGTGCGCAGTCGCGGCTGGACGGTCAGAATCAAGTCAGCGGTGCGTCTGGGATCGAGCGGCTGAACCACGCCCGTGGCCATGCCGCCGAATGTCTCCAGCATACGCGGCGTGAAATCATCGATCCCGCAGAAGACCATCGGTATTCCAGGGAACATGTTAGCCTGGTGCTCGGCCAGAAATGTAAGGGCGTTGTTGTCACTGGCGATGATGGCATCAAAGCGAGTGGCCGCGTATTTCCGCTTCAGGTAATCCGCGACGAGGTCGCTTACGTCCTCCAGCGGAGTTCGCTTGGAGTCCAGGTATTCGACGAAGAGTTCGATATCCTGCCGGTCCTTCAACGCATCCCGAATTCCCAGTTGCAGGCCATCGGTCCACGTCAGGCCCTCGTGGTACGAATGCAGGACCAGGACCCGCGTCTGTGGCAGCGTGGTTGCATCGGCATCCTGCCACGTGCCACCCAAGGCCACTGCGCAGATGAGCAGCGCGGCCAGCACCTGAAGTCCGCCCTTGGTGGCATGCCTCTTCATCGCGGCTCGTACCTCGCGTTTGCCTAACCGATGGTCGGCCCCATCCGCCCGACAGCACCGGACTCAGCGCCCGTTCAACCGACGTGTCTCTCTGTGATGACGGCGCGGTCGCGGGGCCCCGTCCGACATCGCTCGCGTGTTCACCCGCGCGGACTAATAGTCAAGCACACCGCACGCTGTTCGAAACGTCGAATGGCGACGAAAGCATGAGGACCTACCTGTCGTCGCGTCACCGGCGTACACGAGGCACCTTATTCTGGCACTTGGCATCGATCGTGGCAATGGCAACGATCGCGGCCCGCGGAGCGTTCATTTCAGCATCTTACGCCCCCCGGCCGTGTTCGCCGCTCCGAGACTTGGCGAGGCCCCGCCGGGTCGTTATCATGTGCGGTCCGACACAAGACGGATGTGTTAACAGTTAACCAGAAACGGGGCCGGCCGGTCCTTTCCTGACTCGCGGTCCCCCACTGCGGAAACAGCTTCCATGCCAGACACCAAGGATGTCAGGACAATCCTGGCGACCGATTGCGGCTCCACCACCACCAAGGCCATTCTCATCGACAAGAAGGACGGCGAGTACCGTCTCATCAGTCGCGGCGAGGCACCCACTACCGTTGAGGCTCCCGCCGAGGACGTGACGCGCGGCGTGCTCAACGCCGTCGGCGAGATCGAGGATCTCACCAAGCGTCAGTTCATCAGGAATGACGGCATCTGGCTGCCACGCGAGGGCGACAATGGCTGCGATGCCTATGTCGGCACGAGCAGTGCCGGCGGTGGCCTCCAGATGATGGTCGCGGGCGTCGTCAAGAGCATGACCGCCGAGTCCGCTCAGCGCGCCGCGCTAGGCGCCGGCGCAATCGTCATGGACAGCCTCGCGACCAACGACGGTCGCCTGACCCACCAGCGCATCGAACGCATCCGCGCAATGCGACCGGACATGATCCTGGTCTCCGGCGGCACCGACGGTGGAACCATCAAGCACGTCGTCGAAATGGGTGAGATCATCGCCGCCGCTGATCCCAAGCCGCGCTTCGGCGTCGGCTTCAAGCTGCCCGTCATCTTCGCCGGCAACAACCAGGCCCACGACGAAATCCGGCGCAGCCTCGAGGACAAGTCGGCGCTCTACATCACGGAGAACCTGCGCCCGACCCTCGAGATGGAGAATCTCAAGCCGGCGCGTGACAAGATCCACGACCTGTTCCTTGAGCACGTCATGGCCCAGGCCCCTGGCTACGGCAAGCTGATGACCTGGACCACCGTGCCGCTCATGCCCACCCCGGGCGCTGTCGGCCTCATCATGCAGCTCATCGCCCAGCGCGAGAAGATCCAGGTGGTCGGCGTGGACATCGGTGGCGCCACGACCGACGTTTTCAGCGTCTTCCGCTCCGATGACGATGACCCCACCAGCGAAACCGTGTTCAACCGCACTGTGAGCGCCAACCTCGGCATGAGCTACAGCATCTTCAATGTTGTCGCCGAGACCGGCTTCGAGAACATCGTGCGCTGGGTGCCGCTCGACGTTGATGAGATTGACATCCGCAATCGCATTCGCAACAAGATGATCCGCCCCACCACCATTCCGCAAACGCTCGACGAGCTCATGATCGAACAGGGCATCGCACGCGAGGCCCTGCGACTGGCCTTTATCCAGCACAAGCAAATGGCCGTCGGTCTCAAGGGCGTGCAGCAGCAGCGCTCCATCAGTGACACCTTCTCACAGGAACTCTCCGGCCAGACGCTGGTCGACATGATGGGCCTCGACATGATCGTCGGCTCCGGCGGCGTCATGTCGCATAGCCCACGCCGGAATCAGAGCGCTCTCATGATGATCGACGGCTTTCGACCCGAGGGCTTCACCGAGCTTACGGTGGACTCGATTTTCATGATGCCGCAGCTCGGCGTCCTGAGCACGGTCAATGAGCAGGCCGCCCTACAAGTGTTCAACAAGGACTGCCTGATCCGGCTGGGATTCTGCGTCGCGCCGACCGGCAAGGGCAAGCCCGGCGCGCCGTGCATGAAGGTCGAGATCCGCTCCAGCGGCCAGTCGTCGACACATCAGCTCAAAGTCGGCGACCTGGAACTCGTCCCGCTCGAAGCCGGCCAGAAGGCGACCGTCACGGTCTCGCCCGCCAAGGGGTTCGACATGGGCGAGGGTCCGGGACGTCCGGTAAGTCGCGAGATAACTGGCGGCGTCGTCGGCCTGATACTGGACGGGCGCGGCCGCCCGTTCGACCTGCCGAAGGATCGGGCGGCCCGCGTGGCGACGCTGACGGCCTGGAACAAGGCGCTGGATATCTATCCGGAACTCTAAGTCTCCGATAATCAAGCGGGGTGTACAAGAATCAGCAATAGTGCTTGGCACCGCGACCTGAAACGTTTAATGTGTAGGCGAAAGAGAGGTGTCAACTGTGGCTGACTCTGTTGCTACCATGCCTGTCGTCGTGCCAACTGACGGAATGACCGTCACTGAGAGCATCCGCCTCAAACCGGGCACTTACGTCCTTCCTCATGGCATGACCATCGCCGCTGACAACGTCACAATCGACGGCAGCAGCGCTACCATCGTCGGCACCGACCGCGCCGGCACCGCTATCACCGTCAGAGGACGCTCTGGCGTCACCATCCGCAACTGCCGCATCCGCGATTTCTATCACGGCATCGCCGTCCATGGCGGCCGCGATCTCACCATCACCGGCAATTGCGTTACCGGTACCGCGGAAGTCGTCACAAACACCGTGTTTCTCAACATCTGGGAACCCGCCGAAAACGCCTACGGCGCCGGCATTCTGCTCAATCGCGTCGAAAACGCCGACGTCAACGACAACAACCTTCAGCACCAGATGAACGGGTTGCTCACCTATCATTGCCGCGCCCTGCGCGTCAGGCAGAACAACGCCTGCTACAACAGCGGCTTCGGCTTCCACCTCTTCGAGACCTGTGACAGCATCTTCGAGGAAAACTGGGCCGACTACTGCAATCGCTACCAGCCACGCGACGAGAACGGCGTGCGCGTCGGGGCCGGCAGCTACGGACATATGGGCGCCGATGCCACCGGTTTCCTCCTGATTCACGGCTCGTGCAATAACGTCCTGCGCCGCAACTTCGCGCGGCTAGGCGGTGACGGGTTCTTCCTGGCCGGCCGCCGGCCCGACGGTGTCGACGTACCCTGCAACGACAATCTCTTCGAGGAAAACGACGGTTCGCTGAGCCCCAACATTGCCTTCGAGGCGACGTTCTCAAGCGGGAACATCTTCAGGAACAACTGGGCCGATCGTTGCAACTACGGCTTCTGGCTCGGCTTTTCCAGCAAGAACATCCTCGAAGGAAACCGCATGCTATGGAACCGCCAGGCCGGCATCGCCGTCGAGAACGGCGCCGATATGCAGGTCCGTGACAACGACTTCCAGAGTAACGGCAACGGCATTCTGATCTGGACCAGGCACTCCGCTTCGTTCCTCGCGACCGACAACACCAACAGCACCAGCCGAAACTGGACGATCACGAACAACCGCTTCCTGAAGAACGGCACCGGTATCGCGATCCTGGCCAATATGGATCACGGTATCCGCCCCGCAACTGAACTCCCAGAGGACCAGACTGAGTCACGTCCGCGCGACCACGTCATCCGCGACAACGATATCCAGGAAAACCGCATCGGCGTTCACCTGTGCCACGCCGACCGCACCGTGATCGAGAAAAACAAGCTGGCCCACAACGTCGAGGCCGACCTGCGCCGCGACGACGACCACAACACAAAACTGGGCCCGAACCTCGGAAGCGCCGGCGCTTACCTGTAAGACGCCCCCTCCAGAGAGCTACGACCGCGACTGTCGCGCTGATTCGACACCAACGTCGGGTGGTGCAGTCGCCTGCGCGGTTGTAACACCCGATTTCGCGGCCCCTCCCATCAGAACTCCGGACGCGAGTCCGGGGCCAAGCTCGCCTGTGCGAGGCGGGTCTTGATGGCTGGCGACTTCATTCCGCCAGATTCGTGGTGTGCCCCCAATATGCGACCACAAGCAGCGTGCCGAGACACGCTGCCACACGAAGCGTTGTTGGGCCCCCTCCTGACGTATGCCATTAAACACAATGGTGGCGCCAACGGCCGGCGTATACGGCCGTTGGCGCCACCGATTGGTTATACGACTTTCTGGGCGTACTCGATCAGCGTCCGCGACGCAGCAGAACCGCACCCAGACCCAACAGCAGCAGGATCGTGGGCTCCGGTTCGTGTTTCGGAGGAGGGACGGCCCAGCCCAGCCATCTTCCCCGTAATGGCTGGGCTGGCGTTGACCTCGCGGCTACGGCCGGATAGCTCTGGTCCGCCGCGGAAAGCGTTCGATCTCGGGCCGCTGCGGGTCACGAGTTCACGGGCGTTGCTACCAAGCCTCATCGACGACGGCCAAACACCAGCACGGCAATGGCAAACAACGCTGCCGCGCCAGGTTCGGGAATCACCCTGAACACGACATCGTCCGGCGAACTGAGCCCGTACTCGCCGGTATTCCACAGATCTGTCTTGGCGAACACGTCGTAGTAGCTGGCCGAATTGGCCCCATCCGACGTGCCCACCAACGTTTTCAATCCCAGGAACAGCGAGTATTCCTGGCCGACCATGCCAGGGAATACGAACTCATGGGTGTAGTCGAGCCCGTACTGATGCTCGCCGAGCGGCGTCAGGCAACCGTCCCAGGCTCCCATCGTCGAGTACTCGTCGCGATCAGGGTATGCGATCACCTCAGCTTCACCCTCGACCTCGACGAGGAAGAACGAACTCTGTTTCTCCTGCACGTTAAGGTCGAACTCGGCATAGGCTCGCGCAGAAAGACCGGTGAAGCCTTCGCGCGCTTCCAAGACACCGCTCACATCGGCCGTCAGACAGACGGTTACGAGCGTGCCGTCGGGCAGTGTCGGTGACTCAATGACGAAGGGCTTGTAACTCTCAACTTCGGCGCCGCCGCTGGTGTACGAGCCCAGATACGGGTCGTGACCGGTAAGCTGGCACCACGCCTGACTGACACCAGTTTCATCAACCGCGATGCTCCCGTACGAGTGAGCCTGGGAGTCTGTGAGCCACCCAAAAGTCGTGTATCCGCTGGCACCCGCCTCGTACATGCCCTCAGCCTCCCCCGCGGGTCCCGGAGGCATGCCGGCCCAGGCCCACACAGATGGAACGCTGCCCGCGGCCGTCTGTACTCCACCAAGCAGCGCTGCACAGCAAAGGCTGCACACCAGAACAACAGTTACTCTTGTCATCGTACCCCTCTCCCATGTAAGTGATGCCTGGTCACGCCTTCGGCCGCGTGACGATTCTGAATGCGAAGTGCACGGTGTTCGCGAGCCGCCGACTCGCGAGACGCACACCACTTCGCCCCGGTCCACAAGGTGGGCGTTGGCGTGGCAATAGACCTGTGCGTGAAAACCCCACATACGCGACACGGGCCGACGCGCGCCACGCGCATCGCCATCGATCGAGCCGTATGTCTCCATCAACTCATATGCCCGCCACACCGCGCAAGTCTACTGAAAACTCCGATAAACGAGCATTCCGCTGTTTGCCCGGCCCGCCCCCGTTGCCGGCTGCGCCCATTGAGTGTCCACACGTGATCCCAGGCACTCCAGATACACCTTACGCGCCGTAACAACCAATCGCGTGCGGCATCCCGAGACGATCACTTGTACGCACTAACTTGCGTATTGTGGATTAGCTTGTCGAAGACCGTTTGAAACGACTTGCGCGGCTGCGTCCAGTGGACTTAGAGACTCTTGAACCTATCCCAAAACCGGAATTCTGATCCGAGCCGCGACCGTGAGTGATCGGTTGTGCCGCAAAACGAAAGGTTTCTCAGTCAACCGCTTCCTCAAGGGCGCGGCTCTGTTCGGTATCAGGATAGCTTCTTGTGAAACAAGAGACTATGCGGGAACCCCATCAAGCCGCCCAACGCACCCTACAGCCGCACCGACCGATTACGGTCGCGATCAGGGAAGTCGGCCGAGCGCGTCTCCCCTTCCGCCGTCACGAAGATGCCGCGGCGGTCGCCGACGACTGGGCACTCGCGCTCGCAGATGCCGCAGCCGATGCAGCGATCGATATCAACACGTGGCAGTAGCAGGTCCACTGTTGAGCCGTCGGCGCGGGTGCGGGTTACGTGTTCGACGTAAATCGCCTTGGGGCTGGTCGGGCACAACTCCTCGCACACCACGCACTGAATGCTCTTGCTGTGCGGCAGGCAGCGGCTGAAATCCACGTGCGCGGTGCCCAATCGGATCGGCCCTTGCTCGGCGAATTCGCCGAGGCCGAGCTTGCGCGCAATCGGAATCTGCTGAATCGCACCCGTCGGGCACACCTGTCCGCAAGCCGTGCAATGAAGCTGGCAGTGCCCCACGCGGAAGTTCATCACCGGCGTCCAAAGCCCCTCCAGACCGCTCTCGAACCACGCCGGCTGGAGTACGTTCGTCGGACACACGCGAATGCACTGGTCGCATTTGAGGCAGCGTTCGAGGAATCCGAGCTCTTCGACGGCCCCCGGCGGCCGGATCGCCTGCGTTGAGAAATCCACCGTGCTGCGACCCGTCAGCCGCGTTAACGGGAAGAACAGCAGCCCCGTCACGCCGCCGAACACGAGCTTTCGCCGATTGGTGTCCGTGCCGGCGATCTCATGCTCGCGCGGCGGAAACAGGCGGAAGCTCAGCGACCCTTCCGGGCACTCCTCAACACAGTTGAAGCACACGAAGCACTCGGCCTTGCGCAGACTGGCATGCGGGTCGCAGGCCCCTTCGCAGCCGAGCCGGCAGCGGTTGCAGCCGTTGCAGGCAACCGTGTCGCGCTCGATCCGCCACCACGCGAACCGGCTCAGTACGCCCAGCAGCGCCCCCAGCGGGCACAGCACCCGACAGAAGAACCGCGGATACACGACGTTCATCGCGACCAGCCCGAACAGCATGCCGCCGATCAGCCACGCCCCCTGGTACACGCCATGCTCGCCCGTCGCCGCCATCCCGACCGTCGGCAGCACCGCCCCCGTCATCGAGCGATACAGCAGGCAGATCGGATCGAGCAGCCCGATTTGCAGCGTCCCCAGCGCCGCCGCCACCAGCATGCCGGCAAGGATGTAGTACTTGACGCGTTGCAGCGGCCGATAGCGATTAACGTCAATCGCCGCCCGTCCCGGATGCCGTCCCAGCGCCCATCCCACGAAGTGATGCAGCGCCCCATATGGGCAAACCCACCCGCAGAAGAACCGCCCGATGAAAAGCGTCGGCACCAGGATAATCAGCGACCACAGCAGCCCCTTGTACACCGTGTGCGTGGTCAGTGCCGTGGACAGCCCGATCAGCGGGTCAATCTCCAGCACCTTGCTGACCCAGTGCCGCAGCCCCGGATAGCTGTCGAGATTGGCGAACGTCGTCAGCCAGACGAAGCAGACGAACAGTGCGAAGCACACCGTCTGCGCAACGACGCGAACCGTCGTAACGCGCAGCAGATTCCATCCCGAATCCAGAAACCGGTTCGTCCGCCTCTTCGCCTTGCCCGATTCCACTCGACCCATACCCGCGCCTCACGCCCTCCTCGCCCAATCCGAGCCCGAGCGGAAGCGAGTGGGCATATTGCTGTTAACCGAGCCCGAGCGGCAGCGAGGGACGTATTCCGAATAGCGACGAACCAACGGAGCCACGAAGCGACGAAGCGACGAAGGTAACGACAAAGACTGCGTCCCGGGAGGGCTCTCAACGCGTTCTGAACCCTGAACCCTGAAAACCAATATGCCCACTCGCTTCCGCTCGGGCTCTGATCCGCGTCCCACGCCAAACGCATACAGCAACGAAGTCCCACGATACGCCGCTGCATCCGAAAGGCCAGTCCCGGAGGGACGATCGATAGTAGCCCAGGACGAAGTCCTGGGATACGACGCCGCCGACAAGGCTGAGTCCCGGAGGGACGACTGAGCCCTCCCTACTCACATCCCGCCGGCGCCGCGTTCAGCCGCCTACTCCTTCGGCGTCCCAACCTTCACCAACATCGCCCCGTGCCGCGGAATCAGGCACCCGAACTCGCCTTCATACACACCCTCGTTGACCTTGGCCCACAGATTCCGCACGCGCTGCTTGCCCATCAGGCCCAACGATTCCCAATCCACGGTCACGCGTGCCTGCTTGCGGCCGCGGTTGAACAAACCCACCGCCACCGTGCCATCCGCCAACGGCCGCGCCCACACCTCGGTCTTGCCGTCGACGATGATCTGCCGCGCCTGCTGGCCCAGCGGGTCCTGGCTCACCGCCAACACCTCGTCATTCGTCAATAGCGCCAGCGTAAACTCATCGAGCTGCGACAGATCGCAGCCGATCAACATCGGCGACGCCAGCAGCGACCACAGAGTGATGTGCGTGATTTGCTCGTTCGGCGTCAGGCGCGTCGGCCGCGTGTCGGCGCTCCAGCCCAGATTGCCCACCACGAGCATGTCCGGATCATTCCAATGCCCCGGTCGGGCGAACTCCGCCAGGTTCGCCTGCCGGAAGCCGATCCCCGCCATGCTGCCCCACGTATCCACGATGTCGCCGGTGGTGCGCCAGTAGTTGCCGCCGACTTCGGCGCCCCAGGACGACACGCCGCCCATCCCATACTGGCACAGGCTGTACACGATGTCGCGGCCGCAACTCCGCAGCGCATCCCGCATGATCAGGTACGGCTTCTGCAACTCTTCCAGGCTGCCGTCTTTCGCAATTTCGCCATACGAGCACCAGTCATACTTCAGCAAGTCTATGCCCCACTCGGCGTACGTCTGCGCATCCTGCACCTCATGCTCATAGCTGCCCGTATAACCAGCACACGTCCTCGGTCCCGGCGACGAATAGATTCCCAGCTTCAG
>JAFGRR010000150.1 GCA_016935035.1 Phycisphaerae bacterium
CGAGGCCAGTTTCAACAGCCTCGATCGTGCCCAGCGCATCTGCCTGCAACTCGCCGCCGGTCTCAACCGCGACGCCAATCCCGAAATCGCGGAGCAGATGATCAACCTGTACAACTTCTGCTACATGCGTCTGGTCGACGCCAATCTTCACCGCAATACCAAAGCCATCGACGAGGCCGTCAAGGTCCTCAGGCACCAGCGCGAAACCTGGTCGCTGATCGTCGACAAGCTCTCAAAATACGCCGGCGAGGAAGCCAATGCAGCCAGGGTCAAGCAGGAACCGGCGTTGCCAACGACCAGATCGATATCAATGCCCGCGGCAACGCCGCACACCGACGGCGACGATGACGAACCCACTCTCAACATCGAGGGTTAAACGGCCGTCGATCCGCCCAGTCCGCTCCCCCTAACTTCTGGCGACCACGCCAAACCACGCGAAATCCGATCGTATTGCTATCCCACGACTTGCGAACATTCGCCCGGTCGTGTATATGGGGCCGCCGAAGGAACTTGGGCCACCCTCGCGAGGAGCGCGCATGTCGGATACCTGCAATATCGCCCTGGTAGGGCAGAAGCTTATGGGCCGCGCCCACAGCAATGCCTATCTCAAGGCTGAGCGGTTTTTCAACCTCCCCATCCGGCCCGTGATGCACACGATTGTCGGCCGGGACCTGATCGCGCTGGCCCCGTTCGCTGACCGCTGGGGCTGGAAGAAGTACAACACGAACTGGAAGGAGGTCGTGAAGGACACCGAGGTCAACCTCGTCGATATCTCGACCCCTAACAACAACCACGCCGAGTTGGCCCTGGCCTCATTATCGGCCGGTAAGCACGTCGCCTGCGAGAAACCTCTCGCCGGTACGTTAAAAGATGCCCGCGCCATGCGCAACGCTGCTTCACGCTCGCGCAGGGCCAAGACATTCGTGTGGTACAACCACCGACGCTGCCCGGCGGTGGCCCTCGCTCACCAACTGGTGAAAGAGGGTCGCCTGGGGCGTTTGTACCACGTGCGCGCTAACTACCTGCAAAGCTGGGCCGGCCCCGACGTCCCGCTGGTCTGGCGCTTTCAGAAGAAGTACGCCGGCTCCGGTGCCCATGGCGACCTGAACGCCCACATCGTCGACATGGCACGCTTTATCACCGGCGACGAGATCGTCGAGGTCAGCGGCGCTATCTCCGAGACCTTCATCACCGAACGCATGTTGCCGCAGTCGTCCAACAAGACGGCCGCCGGCCGCCGGCGCCGCCCGACCAAGGGCAAGTCCGACGTTGACGACGCCGTGCTGTTTCTGGCGCGTTTCCACAATGGCGCGGTGGGCTCGTTCGAGGCCTCGCGGCTGGCGATGGGCAACCAGAACACCAACACGATTGAGATCAATGGCGAGAAGGGCTCGCTCAAATTCTCGTTCGAGGACATGAACATCCTCTGGTACTTCAACGCCGAGGACGAGGAGCGGACCGCCGGCTGGCGTCGCATCATGTGCACCTCGGCCGGCAACCACCCGTACGCGGGTGCATGGTGGCCGGATGCTCACATCATCGGGTATGAGCACACGTTCGTGAACATGGTGGCGGACATGATGGCCGTGCTCGCCGGCCAGGCCCCGACCGTCCCGCTACCGGACTTCACAGACGCCTACGAAACCCAGCGCGTCCTCGAAGCCGCCCTGCTGGCCGCCAAGAACCGCTGCGCGGTGAAGCTGACCGAGGTAAAATAGGCCGGTACCGGCCGCGTGTGCGGAGGGGGCCGTGAACGAGCCACAGCAAACCGCCGACATCGAACGCGTCAACAATGGGGACGCCGACGCCTTGCAGCGGCTATTGGTTCACTACCACAACCCTCTGTGCCGCGCGCTGAGCGCCGCCGTTGGCCCAAGGTTACAGAAGCACCTCGACCCCGAAGATGTCCTTCAGGATGCATACGTCGCCGCCTTCCGATCCATCGCCGGCGGCGAACCAGATCGGGAAGACCTCGACGGGGCAGATGACTCCGGGCGTCGTCCCCACTTTGATGACCCCGCGGCACTCTTCAAGTGGCTGGAGCGCGTCGCGCTCAACCAGTTGCGCGACGCGCAACGCCACCTGCGCCGCCAGAAACGTGACATCGCTCGCGAGGCCGCCCAGCCGGCAGATACACCCACCTCCTATCCCAATCTACTCGACCGCATCGCGCGCACCGAATCCACCCCCAGCGGCAAGCTCGCCAAGGCCGAGTCAATCGCGGCGGTTATGACCTCGCTCGCGCGCCTGACCGACGACCAGCGCGACGTCATCCGTATGCGCTTCCTCGAAGCCCGCCCCGTCGCCGACGTCGCGCAGAAGCTCAAAAAGACAGAGGCAGCCATTCACATGCTCTGTCACCGCGGCCTGAAGGCCCTGCGTGAGCAAATGGTGTCGATAAGCCGCCACATAAGCGGCACTTAGCACACCTCAGGCGACTCAGGCTCTTGCCTCCCCGCAGTCTACACGCCTCTGCTGGCCGGCCCCACCGCAGCTTTCGGCCCTCGCAGACGCACACAACCGCGTTAGTCAGCTTCCCTGGCGCCGTTTGTTCATTGACGCACGCCATCTTCGCCACGTCGGCGGCGCGCGGATGGGAAACGGCTGGCTTCTATCACTCTCGGGAGGTAAACAGATGAGGGCTCATCGCACAATCGTCCTGACACTCGTATTCCTCATGACCCTGGTACCCACAGGCCACGGCTGGTGGCTGATGGGCGACATGAACCTCGACGGCGCCATGGACGTATTCGACATCGACGCGTTCGTCGAATGCCTGGTCAACGGCCGCGGCGGGCACGCCAACCCGATCGACTATTGGCCGCTGGATGGTCTCACGCGCGACTACGGTGCCTATGTGAACCACGGTGTAGAGGTGAATGACCCCAACTACTCAGCCGACGTCCCGCCAGCCGTGGGCATTGGGTGGTCGATGAACTTCGACGGGGTTGGCGACTACATCTACCTTGGCCCGGGGCTATTGGGCGGCGACCAGTCTGACGAGTTCACGCTCGACCTCTGGTTCAAGACTTCCGCGATTCCGGACCAGTCGTACGCCTGTCTGTTCGGCAACGAGACGACGGACGGCGAGTTTGCTGTGTATCTCCTGCCGGACGGCTCGCTCGGCGCGACCGTCTATGTCGAGGGTGGGGATGTCTGCAACCTCGTCGGCCCGGCCGTCAACGATGGAATGTGGCATCAAGTTGTGCTGCGGAAATCGGCATCCGACGTGGCATTGATCCTCGATAACCACATCGTGGACTCGTGCTCCGCGTCTGGTCCGGTGCGTGTGAACGGCCTCTGGCACGCCACAATCGGCTGCAAATACACCGACGATCCAGACTACTTCTATGAGGGGCTTATCGACGAGGTCAAGATCCACGATCGCGCGCTGAGCGACGCAGAGATCGGCGTCATCTTTCCACCAACTGGGCCCGTGAACATCGGGCGCCACGTCGCATCGCTGTGCGTCAGGCCGGGCACGTCGGAACTGTACGTCGGCTACTACCTGGCTGACTACCTCACTGTCATCGACATGGACACACTGACCTGGTACGACACATGCACGGTTGGC
>JAFGRR010000151.1 GCA_016935035.1 Phycisphaerae bacterium
TGCCGCATCGAGTTCATCGGCCCCAGTGCCGAGTCCATGCGGATGCTCGGCAACAAGATCGAGGCCCGCAAGCTCGCCAAGAAAGCGCGCGTCCCGGTCGTGCCCGGCAGTGACGGACCGGTCGAGGATGAGGAACAGGCACTCGTGGTAGCCGCCGAGATCGGCTATCCCGTCATGATAAAGGCGGCGGCCGGCGGCGGCGGCCGCGGCATGCGCACCGCGCACAACGAAGCCGCCCTGCGCACCAACTTCCGCAACGCCCGGGCCGAGGCCGAGGGCGCCTTCAAGGACGGCACGCTCTACATCGAGAAGCTCATCGAACGCCCGCGGCACGTTGAGGTGCAACTGATCGCCGACAAAAAGGGCAACACCATCCACCTCTGGGAGCGCGACTGCTCGGTCCAGCGCCGCAACCAGAAGCTGATCGAGGAATCGCCCTCGCCGCATATCTCGGGCCGCACACGCAACAAGCTGTGCCGCGCCGCTGTCGCCCTGGCCAAGGCCGCCGGCTATTATTCCGCCGGCACCTGTGAGTTCCTGGTCGACGCCGACGAAGCCTTCTACTTCATCGAGATTAACGCCCGCATCCAGGTCGAACACCCGGTCACCGAGTTGGTCACCGGCGTTGACTTGGTCCAATGGCAGATTCGCTTGGCCTACGGCGAGAACCTGAAGCTGCGCCAGGACCAGATCAGACAGAACGGCGCGGCTATCGAATGCCGCATCAACGCCGAGTCGCCCGACGACAACTTCCGCCCGTGTCCCGGCCGCATCGAGCGGTTTCTGGCGCCGGGCGGCCCGGGCGTGCGGCTCGACACCCACGCCTACGCCGGCTTCGTCGTGAGCCCACACTACGACTCCCTGATCGCCAAATTGCTGGTGCACCGGCCGAAGCGTAAGGACGCCATCAGCACTATGCGCCGCGCGTTGTCCGAGTTCGTGATCGAGCCACTGAAGACGACGATTGGCCTGCAGCAGAAGATTCTCGAACATGGCGACTTCGTCGAAGGAAACGTCGACACACACTTCATTGAACGGGTCTTCAACCCACACGCCCGTTAGCATTGCATGTCCATGCGCGCGGACGGCAGACGCAAGGACTTGACTGAGCATGCTCGAAGCAGAGCCCGGCGACAGCAGGGGATGGACGCCGCGTGAGCGAGTGCCATGTATCGCGTTCGGCCGCCACCGGATGGGGATTGAGATTCGCGCCAGCCTCGCGTCTAATGCACCTCAGCGACAGGGCCGTGTTGATCGCGTAACCACCGGAGGGTCGGTTCATGAAGATTCTGGTCGCCTGCGAACTACCGGAGTTTGCCCTCGACGAACTGCGCGGTCTCGGTGCGGCGGTGGAGTACTTGCCGGAGATAACGACGGCCGAGTTGGCCGAACAACTCCACGACACGGGCATCCTGATCGTGGCCCAGACGGCCGTCTCGCCAGACGCAATCGAACGCTCCCACACTCTTCAGATGATCGTGTGCGCCGGCACCGGCGGCGACCAGGTCGCGGTTGATGTCGCATCAGCCCAGGGAGTCTTCGTGTGTCACTGTCCGGGCAAGGATGCGGTAGCCTGCGCGGAACTCGCGATGGGCCTGATCCTGGCGCTGGACCGCGACATCGTTAACAACGCGACGACGCTGCGCGAGGGCCGGTGGGATCGTGAGCGTTTTCTCGGAGCGCGCGGTCTGGCCGGCCGCACGCTGGGAATCCTGGCATCCTGCCCGGTTTGCAAGGCCCTTTCGAAGCGGGCCCAGGCGTTCGAGATGAACGTGATCGCATGGATGCCGCAAGTGGACGCGGACCTGCCCGCCACCCCCTGCGGAGCCGAGTTCTGCAACTGGCCGCGCGAAGTGGCACGACGCAGCGACTACCTGGTGGTCCACACGCCGGCCGACGACAAGGGCGAGACGGTCGTGAACGCCGAGTTCCTCGAAAACCTCTACCCCGGCAGCGCGCTCGTGCACGTTGGCGACTTCAGCACGATAGACGAGTCGGCCCTGGTGGCGGCGATCAAGGAGCGAAACTTGCGCGTGGCCCTGGACGTATATCCCGGCGAGCCGGCGCGCGGCACGGGCCGCGCCCGCTCGCGTTTGCTGCAACTGCCCAGCGTGATCGGAACACATCATATCAGCGGTGCCACCGAACAGGCCCGTCACGCGATCGCCAACGAGGTCGTGCGAATCGTCGCCAGGTTCCTGGTCCATGGCGAGGTCATCAGCGCCATGAATCTCTGTGACCGCAGCCCGGCAACCTGGCAGCTGGTGCTGCGGCTCCGCGACCAAGTCGGCGTGATGGCGGCGATCCTGGAAGCTGTGCGCGCCGACGGCATCAACGCCGAGGAAATCACCAGCCAGGTCTTCAGTGGAGCCAAGGCCGCCTGGTGCACCATAGCGCTCGACGAGCGCCCCAGCACCGAGACCCTCAAAGCTATCCAGTCACTGGAGGATGTGCTACACTTGGAGCTTCGTGCCGTCGTCTAGCCAACGATTGGCCCGAAAAACTCGCCGAATCGGCGAATCGGCAACCTTCATCAGGGATCTGGGTATAACGGATACGAAATCAATGATTGGTGGATCGACCATAGTGCGTGGCTCTCTGACCCTGGTGACCCTGGCGGCTCTGTTCGTCGCGGCCGCAGCCGCCGACGATGCCACACCCCCACCGAACGCTATCACGCTCGACCAGGCCCTGGTTCCCGAGTTGGCGCTGCCGGCCGGCATGATCATGCCCGGGCAGCCCGTCCGCGTCCGCTTTCTGCTGCAAAACCGGACTGACGAAGCCGTCCAGATCCCGCTCGCGCAACCGTCCGCAAATGCCGCCGGCATTATCCTGCCGGACTGCCTGGTCTTCGGCACCGATGCCCAGCCCGCCCTGCGGCTGATCTACGAAGGCGAATCTCCGACCACGCTGCGGCCGTTGTCCGGTTCCACCGAAGAGCCCGTGGCCGTGAACAGCGAGTCCTTCCTCGTGCTGGGCCCGCACGCGGTGATCGGGACGGAGATGGACATTCAGCCGATTCACCGGACGCTGCGTTACGCCGGCAGCCACAAGCTCATCTGGCGGCCGCTGGACGGTCACGTCGGCGAGGCCAGTGTCAGTTTTCGTATCGACCCGCGGCAGGACGCCGTGCTTGTCACCGACTACGGCAAGATCACGTTCAAGCTCAACTACGACCAGGCGCCGTTGAACGTCGCGAATTTCCTCGACCTCGTTCGCAGCGGCTTCTACGACGGCATGCCCATTCATCTGATCGCCGCCGGCGTGGCACTTCAGGCTGGTCGTCCGGAAGGCGACGGCTCCGGAGCACGCCCCGACGGCAAGACGGTGCCCGCCGAGTTCGGCCACATCCCGTTCGAGGCCGGCACGCTGGGCATGGCCATCAAGCCGAGCGATCCGGACTCGGCCAGTTGTCAATTCTTCGTCACGTTGGCCCGCGCGCCGCAGTTCGACGGATCCTACACGATCGTCGGTCAGGCCCGCGATGAAGAGAGTCTTAGAACACTGACGAGGCTCGGCGAAA
>JAFGRR010000008.1 GCA_016935035.1 Phycisphaerae bacterium
CCAGCAACACCGCCTTGTCGCCCGCGTTGACGCCAAATAGCACCACCGCCGACCCGAATTTCTGCTTGATCGCGTCGGCCCCTTGCTTGAGTTGCTCGACCGGCACGTCCGGCATCTCCGCGACCACCATCGCCACGCCGCCGACGTGCTCAGCCTGATCGAACAGCTCCCGGCAGCGCTGCATAACGACGTCCGCCGCACCGGCGGCCTGCTCCTTCTGCTGCTTTTTGGCGGTTTTCTGCAACTCCGCCAGCATCTCGTTGAGCTGGTGCCGATGCCGCAGCGGAATCACGACCCCCGCGAGCTCCTGCTGCAACCCGCTGATCCCGGCGGTCAGAGCCTCACCAGTCGCGGCCTTCAGTGCCTCGCCCCGCGCGACCAGGCTTTCGCCCGTCCGCTCGGCCGTCCGCGCCGCCTCGGCCGTCACGCCGACCACCCGGCGGATGCCCTTCGCGACCGCTTCCTCGGTGACCAGCGCAAACCGCTCGATCTGTTCCGTGTTCGAGCAATGCGTGCCGCCGCAGAACTCGATCGAGATATCGCGCCACGCCGGGTTCTCAGGCGTCGCCAGCAGCTCATCCACCGGCACGCCGATCGACATGACGCGTACCACGTCCGGGTACTTCTCGCCGAACACCGCCCGCAGCCCGTTGATCTTCAACGCCTCTTCCTGCGGCACATTCGCGAAGTACACGGGCATCTTGCGCTCGATCCGCTCGTTGACGAGCGCCTCGACCCGCATGATCTCATCATCGTTCAACGCCTTCGAGTGCGAGAAGTCAAACCGCGTCTTCTCATGATCGACCAGCGACCCCTTCTGCTGCACCCCCTCGCCGAGGACTTCACGCAACGCCCAGTTCATGACGTGCGTGACGGTGTGGTTCTTCATCGTCGCGCGGCGTTCGTCGTCGACTTTCAGATCCACTGGCTGGTCGGCTTCAATACGGCCTTCCTCTACACGTCCGATGTGCAGAACGACGTCATTACGCTGCTGTGTGCTACTGACTCGAAAGACGCCTGTATCACTCCTGATTATGCCAGTATCGCTGACTTGGCCACCTGCCTCAGAATAGAAGCAGGTCTTGTCGAGGATCAGGGCCGTTTCAGTGCCGGCTTCGACCGTTTCCTGGGCCAGGAACGTCGTGGGGTCATAGTGCCCACGGCACGTGGCCTTGAGTTCAAGTCCGTCCCACTTGTATCTGTCGTCGGTCGCGGCCGGAATCAGGCTGTGCTTAAACGTCTGCGAGACGTCGAGAACGGCGCTAGTGGCAGACGCCGTGCCCCGCGCCCGCTCACGTGCCTCCGCCATCAGCCGCTCATACGTCGGCGTATCGACCTTCAGCCCTTTCTCATCCGCCATAATCTGCGTCAGGTCGATCGGGAAGCCGTACGTGTCATGCAATTTGAACGCATCCTCGCCAGAAACGACCGCGGTGTGTCCTGCCAACCGACCGCCGATCGTGTTGGCATCCAGATTCGGCAGTTCGACCTCTCGTTCGCCACCGTCTGATGTACGGAAGTACATCACATACCGCTGCGGCATCTCCCGTTCGAAAAACGCGGTCGTTGCCCCAGTGAACATGCAGTTGTCCCTGTCGGCGATCGCGCGGGCGACGGCCTTCATGGTAGCGCCGTTGAACAACTCCATACCGCGTTCCAGCGTTCGCCCGAATGACTCTTCCTCCTCGCGAATGATGTCGATCACGCGTTGCGGGTCTTTCGTCAGCTCTGGGAACACCGTCCCCATCGAATTGACTACCGCCGGCACCAGTTTGTGCAGGAACGGCGCGTGCATATTCATGTACTGCCAGCCGTAGCGCACCGCCCGCCGCAGGATTCGCCGCAGGACGTAACCGCGTCCGTCGCGATCCGGCACCGCCCCATCCGTCAGCGCAAACGTCAGGCACCGGACGTGGTCGGCGATGACGCGATATGCGATATCGATCATCACCTCTTCCTGGCTGATCTCCTCCGACGGCTCCATCAGCGCCCGATAGGCCCGCGTGTCGGTTGCCAGGCTGATCGCGTCGAACAGCGGCGTCCAGACGTCGGTGTCGTAGTTGCTCGTCTTGCCTTGCAGCAGGGCCACGACGCGCTCGAAGCCCATGCCGGTGTCGACGTGCTTGGCCGGCAGCGGCGTCAGCTTGCCGTCCGGACCGCGATTGAACTGGATGAACACCAGGTTCCAAATCTCGATCACGCGCGCATCACCCGCGTTGACCAGTTCGGCCCCGCTCTTGTCCGGCGTCAGATCGACGTGAATCTCGCTGCAAGGCCCGCACGGCCCCGTGTCACCCATCTCCCAGAAGTTGTCCTTCTTGTTGCCGGGATGGATGCGGGCGCCGGGTAGAATCTTGGCCCACAACTCCATGGCTTCGAGGTCGGGCTCGAGCCCTTCCTTCTCGTCGCCCTCGAAATACGTTGCGTGCAGCCGCGTGGGATCGATGCCCCAGACCTTCGTTAGCAGTTCCCACGCCCAGTTGATCGCCTCGGTCTTGAAGTAGTCGCCGAAGGAGAAGTTGCCGAGCATCTCGAAGAACGTGTGGTGGCGCG
>JAFGRR010000152.1 GCA_016935035.1 Phycisphaerae bacterium
ACGATACTTCCGCCTCAGCAAACGAAGATGATTCCGACAACGCGCGTGCCCAGTTTGCGGCAACGACACCGGCGACGTGTGCCCCGTCGCACGTGGCCATGACGTCGATGAACGGCGGCGTATTCTGGGCGTTTATGGAGACCTGCGTGACGGTGACGTTCGGCGGCACGCTTGCAAACAGGGCGCGCGACAGCTCCAGTGCACTCACGCAAGGCGGCAGGGCCCGCATCAGATGTATGTTCGCGGTCAGCCTCGCAAGCAGTTCGGTTTCGCAGTCGCGTGCGTCATTCAACGTGGCTTGCATAGCCTCCTGCTGCATGTGCAGCGATTCGGCGGCGGACTGCATCCCGGCTACTTGCGCGTGTACTTTGCGTGGCGTGTGCGCGTTGCTGAGAATAATGAAAATCGCGCAGAGACCGGCCACCAGGGCCGGTATGCTCAGTCGACGAACGAGACGATCCTCGGGAGGTGTCAGATCAATAAAGGGGCCGGAATACTCCGCACATCCGAGGCTGGCGAGATAGCTGCTCTCAATCTGGACGTCCGTCGTTACGAGGTCGATGCCGAGTTCGGTCGCGACCACGTCAGCGAGGCCCGGGACATGTGGTGTGCCTAAGACGCTGAGAGCGTCTGGTGGCTGACCTTCGTTCAGTTGAATCGTCTGAGCTACCTCGCTGCGCAGCTTCTGGATCACCGGCGTGACCAGTGGCCAAAGCTGTGCCGAGCGGATCGACTTGTAGACGGGGCCCTGCTCACTACCGGGGACACCAACGGTGCGGCATAGCTCATCGGCCTCGTCGGCGGAGAGCGTGACCGGGCCGTCATCGGCCAGGATCGGACGCTGATAGGCCGCCACGAGATCGGCACGACCGACCAGGATGTCGCGGCAGTGCATCAGATGACCGTCTTCGAAGATCTGGATGGCACTGGTGCGCTCACCGAGCAACACCTGAACGACGCGCCCATTCTCGATTGGGGCGCCGACACCGGTGGATAGCGTGGTTACGTCCCGAACGCACACGCCGGCTTTGCGCAGCGCGGAGCACAACGCTCGCACCAGAGCCGCGTCAGCCCCACTCGCCAGTACCTGCGTTGCCGCTTCGTCTGTCGCCGGCAGCAGCCGCTCGGCGATCAATAACTCGCGGCCAGCGGCATACGTCGTCAGGCGCGTGCGAATCGCGCGCGCGCGTTGTCGCGCCTTCATTGGCGGCATGCGCAGCCGGTGGACAACCGTTCCGGCGCCGAGCAGAAAGACGCGTGCGGCGTATCGCGCGAGCCGATTGGTCTGAACGAAATGCCGTAGGCTTGCAGTCGCGTCCATCGAGGGGCGCGTGTCCGCTCGGAGCGGCAGGTGCAGCGTGTCGCGCAGCGTGTCAACGCCGGCGTCATGGTCGACGGCGTGCAGCGTGGCTGTCGCACCGTCGGCGATTACGTACAGTCGGCATTGTCTTTTGTGCTCGCGTCGCATGCGATCTCATTTGGGGCGAACGCAACGGCTCTGGACATCGGACCACGGCGAGACTCACGCCCTCAGCGTATACATCGACTCTGACGTGCCTGGTCGTTAGCACGTGACGCGACCGGCGATTCAGCGCCGCGAGGGCGTGTGTTATCCGCCGGCCAGTGGTTCCGGCGCGGCTTATCGGGCAATTGCGATTCGGACCTGTCAGGGGCCGAACGGTGAGGCTGGCGGCGGTCTGGTCGCGGGCGACTCAGGTTCCGTCTCCTCTTCCTCGCTCATTGTGACCGGCATGCGGGTCCAGCACTCGCTGTGGCAGCCAGCGGCTGTGCCGTGCGAGCGGAGCCGCAATTCGTCGGTGCGCGGCCAGATCTCGACCGCGAATGTCGCGCCAGCCAGCGTACCATTCACCTCTATCAGCGCGTCGGAGCCGACCTGCCAGGTGTCCCCCTCCTGGTCGATGACCATAGCGATATCCTCTTGCAGGTCCGAGCGGTTCTCGACCGTCCAGGCCGCGAGTTGCAGACCGGCGGCGGCGGCGGCGCGCGCCCGCAATTGCTGAACCGCATCCGTATCCACCTGCATGTCAACCGTGCGCATGTTCAACACGGTGACGGTGATGACGCCCATGACTAGCAGAAGCGCCAGCGCGGTGATCAGCGCGGCGCCGGGCCGCTTGCGAGCGCGACGTGTCATTCCCAGGGCTCCACGTCGAGTTCCACGGTGCTCATGTAGCTTGAACGCCGATAGATCGCCTTGCCCTCCTCGGCGGCCGGCAGTGCCAGCGTGCGGCCCGCGAGCCACGCGTCGGTCGGCGCGACGACAGTGCGATACGTGCGCCCATCATGTGTCCACGCACAGCGTAGCGCGACAATCGAGCCGAATCCGGCCGTGCTCACCTTTTGCACCCATTTCCCGCCGCCGACGCAATAGTCCAGTTCGAAATCGGACACCGGGCCCGCCAGCGGGGCACCACCGGCGGAGTCATCCTCCAGCCACACCTGGTTCTTTCTTTCGCGAATGCTCCAGTCGCCGACGGTCATTCGCGTGTGATCAGCCTCCGTGATCAGGGCGTGATTGTAGGGAGCGTCCGCGGCGCGCCAGACGCTCGCGGCCAATTGCTGTACACGCCGGGCGGCCAGGAACTGCGCTCCGTCTTGCAGCGAATCGGCCTCGGCCCTCTGAAACGTGACGACCGTCTGCGTCGTCGGCACCATGGCGCCGACGAAGACCAGTCCCGCCAGCACCATGGCCATCACTATCTCGACCAGACTTGCACTCATGTATCCAATCCTCCGCGCGGTGGATCGCTACGCGCCGGCAGCCGAGTCAGTCACGAAAGACTCGACCACGAGAGACGCGCCATCTGGCCCGCGGACCTCGACGCGAAAACGTTTGATGCCGGATTCGGCTTGCGGCGTGGCAAAGTCCGTGCCGCTGACCTCGACGACCGTGGTGTGGCGTTCGTAGCCGTCGAAGCCGGCGAGATCATCCTCGGGGCGGTAGTTTGCTTCGGTGATATAGTCGTAGCCGCGCGTGGCGTCGGTGCGGTCGGCGAAGATCTCGCTCATGAGTTCGTCGGCGAGCTGCACGAGGCTCAGGTGGATAGCGGAGCGTGTCTGGGCCTCAATGGCCGCGCTCAGCTGGAACATCAGCGCCGGCACCGACAATCCCAGGACGACGATCGCGAGCACGACCTCGATCAATGACATGGCGCGGCGTGTTCTCATGGCCACACGATCTCGCAAAGCCCGGAATCCGCGGCGAGCGTGATCTGGGCACCGGTGTTGAAGCGAATCTCAATGTCGTTGCCGAGCGTTTTGCCGTTGGACGCTATGGGCAGGCCATCGGCCCCGAAGCCGATGGCATTGCCGCCGATACCCGACAGGCCCTTGATGCGCACGCCGCTGGCCAGGTCGGCGAGATTGACGCGCCAGGTGAGGCCGTCCTGCGGGTGCTTGAGCGGCTTCGTTGAGAGCTTGCCGGTGCCGGGCTGAGGTTCCCGGCTCAACTCATATGCCTGCTTTCCAAGGTCGAACTCGCAGAGAGTCCGGCAGCCGGAGAGCATTGCCCGGGCCCTCGCGAAGGACAGGTCCGCGTGCACGCGCCGAATGGCCGTGGACTCGCGCCACGCATTGACGCCGACGAACGTGCCGATCGACACCGATGCCAGGATCAGCGTGATGCTGATCGTGACGACCAGCTCGACCAATGAGAGACCTCGGGCGTATTTCACATCACGACCTCCGGCGCCCGCGGACAGTGCGTGCCGGTCATCGTCGGCTTGACAAGCCGTGTGAATGCCTGGCGCACAGTCTGTTCATCTACCTGCTGCCGCAATTGCAGCGCCGCGATGTGCAGCGCCAGGTGCGCGACGCGGTGCACGACGCGCGGCACGCCGCCGGCCCATTCAGCGATCACGGCAGCGGCGCCACGCGTGAACACCGTGCCGTCGGCGTGCCCGGCACCGCGCAGACGGTGTGCGAGATATTCGGGGACGTCCGTCGGCGTGAGCGGCGTGAGCGTCACGGTCGAGAATAGCCGCTGTGCGAGCCAATCCGGCCACTTTGACAACGCGTCGAACGGTTCGCAGGCGAAGAGGGCGTTAACGCCGGTGGTCTCAGTGTCGGGATTGAGCAGCCAGCGCAGCTCCTCGAACAACTCCGGCGTCGCGGTCACGGGCCAGTCGTCGAGCATCACCACGACCGGGCGGCCGCACTGCTCGGCGTCGTCGATGCAGCGCGTGATGGCGTCGAGGGCGGCGGCCGTGTCAGCCGGCACTTCGCGTGACATGCTGTATGCCACGCGCCGCAGCAGGCCAACGGTGCTATCCGCCAGTTCCGGCACGAAGACGACGTGGTAGTCATCCGGGGACAATTGACGGCGCACGGCGCGCAACAGCAGCGTTTTGCCGCAGCCGACGGGGCCGGTGATAAGTGCCGGTTCGCCGGCGTCACGTACCGCGTAGTTCAGCGCGGCCAGGCCATCGTCATACTGGGGAGCGTGAAAGAAGAAGCGTGAATCTGGAACCGCCTCGAAAGGCGAGCTCTCCAGCGACCAATAGTCAAGATACATGGGCCGTCTCCCGCTAGTGCCCCAGCATCATCGAGTTCATCTTCCAGATGGGCAGGAAGATGGCCAACGCCACCAGCAAGACCATGCCGCTCACCACCACGACCATCAGCGGCTCGATCGCCGTCGTCAGGGCCCGGATCCGTACTCGCAGCAGCTCTTCGTAGTGATCGGCGGCGGCGATCAGAAGCTCGTCGATGTTCCCGGTCGTCTCGCCGACGTTGATCATGTGCTCGACCAGCTTAGGCAAGATGCGCGTGCCGCCCACGGTGGCGGCGATCGAGTTGCCGCCAGCCACTTCGCGGCGGATCGTGCCCGTCAAGCGCTGGACCGGCCCCGATATCAGGGCACCCTCGACAATCTTGAGTGTTTCGAGCAGCGGCAGACCGGCTGATTCGAGCAGGGCGATCATGCGACAGAACTGGATGACCGTCGCCAGGCGGATGACGGAACCGACGATCGGGACGTGCGCCAAACACCTCGCCACAAAGCCGCGCGCCGCGGGCGAACGGCTCGCGATCACGCCGCCGACGACCAGCCCGAGCGCCGTGATACCCAACGGCACGGCATGGCCGGTGACGAAGTCGCTCGTGCCGATCAGGATGCGCGTGGGCAGCGGCAGGGCCGTGCCCATGCCGACGAACAGCCGCGCGAACTGCGGCACGACCCAGGTCAGCATCACCGCGCAAGCCCCGATCAGTGTCAGCACTACGATCGCTGGATATGTCAGGGCGTTGACCAACTGGCGTTTGGTGGCGGCGCGGCGTTCGTAATAAGCGATGAGTTCTTCAAACGCCTCGGGGTGGGCGCCCGCTGCCTCGCCCGCGCGAACCGTGCCGATGTAGAAGGCATCGAACGTGCGCGGATGGGCAGCCAGGGCCTCGGACAAGGTGGCCCCGCGCTGGATATCCGCCGCGATGCGATCGAGCATGCGCTGGAACTTGCCGGTTGATGTTGAGTCGCGCAGTGTGCGCAAGGCGGCCAGCAGCGTGATTCCGCTCTTGAGCATGACCTTGAGCTGGCGCGTGAATTCGAGCAACTGGTCCAGTCGCAGCCGGATACTGCTCGTGGTGGCATGGCCGCTGGCGGCAGCCTTGCGACTGCTGGCGCGGCGGATCGTCAGCGGCGTGAGGTCGCGTTCCTCGAGCGTCTGCAACGCGACCGTCTCGGACTCGCCGTCGAGAACGCCCTCGACCACGCGTCCAGTGTCGTCAGCCGCCGAATACGCGAATACCGGCATTAACCCTGTTCCTCGATCGCGATGGTCTCGACGACCTCGCGCTGTAGCCACTGATGCAGGAGTCGTTCGTAGCCGTTGACATCAAAGTCGCGGTTGGCGGGTGCGTGCTGGCGCTGGCCGAACGTGCCGTGGCTGGACGCCGGTGTGACGCCATCCAGGTGGCCGGCCACGCGCACCAGCTCGGCCACGGTCGTCTGCCCGCGCCGCACTTTGTCGATGCCATCCTCGACCAGCGGGCGCGTGCCCTGCTGGCGCGCCAGGTGCGCGATGCTCTGATCATCTCGCCGATCCAGAATGGCGCGGCGGACCTCGTCGGAGACTACCAGCAACTCGAAGATACCGACGCGGCCGTCGTAGCCCGTGTTGCCGCAGTGGTTGCAGCCGACGGCCTCGAGTGTTTGCGTTTCGCCCAGCAGGCCGTCGGCGATGGCGGCGATGCCTGGCGGTAGCTCGGTTGCCGGGCGCGCACAACGTGTGCAAAGCCGCCGACAGAGACGCTGTGCCAACACACCCGTCAGCGCCGACGCGACCAGGAAGTCGGGCACGCCCATATCGAGCAGGCGGTTTGGGGCGGCGGCGGCGCTGTTCGTGTGCAGCGTGCTGAGCACGATGTG
>JAFGRR010000153.1 GCA_016935035.1 Phycisphaerae bacterium
ATCGGCTTGACCGCGTGTGCCGGGACGCGCAACTCGGTGTTGATCTCCCGCCCATCAAGGTACATTGCCAGGGCGGCATAGCGCTGCTCGACTTCCGGCAGATCAACGTCCGGCAGTCCGGCGCCCAAACCCTCGGCCATGGCGTACCCGAACCGCATCATGTGTGCCGGGTCAACCAGTATGCAGAACTGCGGGTTGGGTGGCAGATCGGCGAAGACCGCCTTGGCGGCCGGGCCGGCGCTGAACGCGCCAGCCTTGCCATCCAGCATGTTGGCGCACTGTTGGCGTCCGAAGTCGGCGGCGGCGGTGCAGTAGTACAGCCCGCTCGACGAAGGCGTCAGGAACATTGTCGTGTTTTGGCCGTAGATGGCCTGCATCATGGCGGCCATCTCCTCGTTCTCGGAGTTGAAGCTCATCTGGATGACGTCGACCGGTTTGCCGGAAATCGTCTCCTGTGAGGTGGCCATGTCCATCGTGCAGCCCGCCATCCACAGGCCCATGTACGCGGACATCAGCTCGGGCTTCATGCACTCGAGCGTTGCGTCGCGCACGTCGGTCGGCTTGTCACACAGGTAGCTGCCGACGACGGCCAGTCGATGATCAGGCGAGTCGAGCAGCACGCCGTTCGCGCCGCTGACCATCCTGTTCATCTTCTTCATGAGCGCGAAGGCCTTGCGCGCGTTGGCGGTCTCGGTGGTTTCGGGATCATCCGTCGGCAACGAGGCATCGAGTGCGTTGAAGAGTTGGTCGAACAGCGATTCGGCCTGCGGCGGAAGGACCCACTCGTAGGCGAAGACCATCGGTGTCGGAGCGTTGGGCAAGCCGCGCAGGATGTCCTTCTTTGGCCGGTCGATCTGGCCCAGGTACTTCGCGCAACCGCTGGTCGGGTCGAGCAGGATGCCAAAGTGCGCCGCGATGCCGTCGGCGCCCAGCTTCACACCGACGACCGACGCATCGACGTCCTCGACAAAGTCGCGCAGGTCATCAATGGCGAACTTCATCATGCCCGCCGACAACGGGCTGTTCTGTCCGGCCATCATCATGCCCATTTGAGCCATCATCTGAAGGCCCTGGAAGCCTTCGTCAAGCATCTCTTCCCACGGCGCCACCTGGATGTAGATGGCAAAACCGTTGTCCTTGGCGATCTTGGCGGCGTCTTTCTCGAAGCCGGCGGCGAACTTGCCAGTGGACTTTGTGGCCGCGAGCACGGCCTCTTGCTCGGACCCGATGATGATGATGTCGCCCTTGATGGCCACCTTGATGGTGCTGTAGTTCTGATCGATGGTGAACAGACCGTCCTCGCCCTCGGTGGCTCCGGTGTCCTTCTTCCAGCCATCAACATCCTTCAGCGTGGTGATGACGAGCATGTCCTCTTCTTCGGGGACCAATGCGGCGACGAAGGCATTGCTCGCGTCGAAGAACTTGGCGCCGCCCGGCAACTCCCCGAGCATCTCGTCGGCGTTGATGTCCTCGGTGTCGTCATCTGGAATGCCGATGGCCTTGGCGAAGTCCCTGGCGCCAGCGACGACCTTGCCGAGATCGTGTGTGACAATTGCGAGACCGGCGTTGTCGGGCACGTGCTGGATGAGCTTCTCGACTGGCTGGCCCGCCACTCCAGCGGGCACGACCGCCAGCAGCGTGGCCACGATTAGTGCTGTAAATGTCCGCATGTGCAGCCTCCTTAGCATGGTTTCAATAACCCGAACATCAGTTTGTGTGATGGCCGCGCCGGGGGCGGGCCATAGCGCCATTAGAACCGGGCCATGTGTGGGTTGTCGATTCCATAAAGCGGTGATTTATCGAACGCTGAACGCGGGAGTAAGTTGTCGAAAGCAGTTGGCGAAGACATGGTGGTCCCATAATACACATCTTTGCTTGCCATTCACCCGCGTAATGCAGGACTTTAGGCCGGCGGCGCCGAATCTAGCAGAAGACGCCCCGCCAGGTCGCCGATCCTCACGACGAGCCGGTGCTGTAGCCGGCCTGACTGGTAGGTGGTAGATGGCTGAAGCAGGTTCGAACACGATTCTGAGCGAAGACGAGATCGAGGCGGCGTTGTCCGAGATCGAGTCGATGCCTGGCGGACTGGACGACATTCCAGATCTGGACGACGGTCTGACGAGCAAGTTGACGCCGGCGCCAAAGGAACCAGCCAAGCCGCGACCGCCGGCCAAGCAAGCGGTGCCCCCACCGGCAAATGCGCCCGCGATGCAGACGCCCGATGCCGCCCCGGTCGAGGCGGCCGAGTCGAGCGATGCGGCCGAACGCGTCGCGGAAATGACGCCCGCTGACGAGGTGACGCCGGCGCCGGAACGTGAGGGTTGGGCCGCGAAGATCAAACGAGTCATCGCGACCCGCCTCCGCCGAGTCGATGCAGACGAGGACGTCAACGTGGGTTTCTCGGCGAGGAATCCACATGACTGGCTTCAGCTCGCGGGCACGTCGCTCGACAAGATGCTCGATCTGGTCAATCGGCCGTTTCAATGGATGAAAGCGGAAACGCGACAGGTGGTGGGCCTGATCGCGCTGGTCACGCTCACTTTCTCGTTGATCGTCGCGCTAGCCGGGCCACGGCTGGCGCCATCGAACTCGGCGGTTGAGTTCATTCAGCAGAAACGCGCGGAACTGGTGATGAAGTCGCCGCTGGACGCCGCCCGGGCCGAGCAGCCTTAGCGCTCAGGCGGTCCTCGCGCGAAGGCCCGTCCACGCGAACCTACCGAGCAGGCCGGCGACGATGATACCCACCTGTACGAGCAGGATCTGCCACCAGTTCAAGCCGGCAGCGACGGCTACTCCCGCGAAGAGCAGATAGCGCACGCCGCGGCCTAAAACGTAGGCCGCCGCAAACCGGTGGCGTGAATAGCGCCGCAAAATCGCCAGCCAGCGAACAACATCAATCGGTATTGGAACAAAAGCCACGAGCGTCAGCGCGGCGAACGGGGCGGAGTTGAACCAGCGCACGGCCCACTGATATGTGCGGGTGTCGCGCAGGCGTTGTCTCAGACGCGCGCCTGAGCGATGGCTCAGGACGTGATACTCGTTCAAGTTGGCCATGGCGGTCGCGACGGCGCCGCAGGCGGCGGTGAGCAGCACGCGTTGCCAAGGTGGCGCGTAGTCGGCGACGCTATCGGTCGCGGCGAGCATCACGATCCACATGGTCGGCAACGGACACATCGTGTTGCAGAGCGACAGATAGAAGCACATCAGGGCGAGTATCCACGCGCCGGCGGCGGCAGTGTTGCCGGCCTCGTATTGCGCGATGCTCAGATGCGCGATGAGCGTCAACGCCATTGCCCAGGTGACGAAGATCAGGAACCAGAGGCGCATATGCGACAGAGGCGCTTCGCCGGCGATTGTCGGCGTGGCGGCTTCGGTCTCGGGGATCTCGGCGCTAATCGTGCAACCGTCCATCACGCATCGTCAGCACGCGGTCGCCCGCGCCGACCAGGTGTTCGTTGTGAGTGATCAACAAAATCGTCTGTCCCCAGTCACGATGAAACTCACGCAATAGGCTCAGGACCGCGCCCGCGCTGGCGGAGTCGAGGTTGCCGGTCGGCTCGTCGGCGAACAGCACCGCAGGCCGGCCGATCAGCGCCCGGGCCAGCGCGACGCGTTGCTGCTGGCCGATCGACAGGCGACCGGGCTTCTTGCCGGCTTGTGGCAGCAGGCCGACGCGGTCGAGCATCTTGTCGACGGCGCCATCCGCGTGCTGGCCCCGGATTCGCAGCGGCAGCGCGACATTGCTGCGGACACTCATCGTAGGCAGCAGGTTGAAACGCTGGAAAACGAATCCGAGCGTTTCGCGTCGCAGTCGCGTGCGGGCCGAATCCGAGAGGCCGAGTGTCTCTGTGCCGGCGAGGGCGACGCTGTCGGCGCTGGTTGGGCTCATCATCAGGCCCAGGATGTTTAAGAGCGTCGTTTTGCCGCACCCCGACGGCCCCATCAGGACCACGAACTCGCCTTCGGCGACCGCCAGGTTCACGCCGTGCAGAACGGACTCGACAACGCCGTTGTGGCGGTAGTTATGCTGCACGTTGCGGACGCTGATCATGTCGGGCCGGCTCATTCATACCCCAATGCGACGGCGGGTTCGAGACGGGCGGCACGCCAGCCGGGATACAGCGCGCTGCCGATGCCGCCAACCAGCCCGATCGCGACTGCGGTGGCCAAGTGCTGCGGCGGCAACTCGACTGTCAGCAACGGCAGCCTCATCGCGATGATCGCCTGGGCGACGAACGAGAGCGCGATGCCGATGACGGCACCGGCCGAGGAGATCAGAAGCGCTTCGAGCATCGACAAGCCGATCAGCCCGCGCCGCGTGACGCCGAGCGATTTGAGAATGCCGATCTCGCGCGTGCGTTCGAGCACGAAGGTATACATCGTCAGCAGGATGAAGAGGAAACAGACGATCAGTGCCAGCGTGTTCGTGACGTTGACGTACATGAAGACCTTGCCGAGTTCCTGTTGCAGGCGTCGGCCATAGTCACTGGTGGGCTGGACCTGAACGGTAGAGCCGAGTTGTTCGGTGAAGAGTCGGGCGGCGACCAAGTGGTCGAGTCCGGGGCGGAGCTTGATGAAGAACATGGTGCTGCGCTGGCGGCCACCGTCGTTGATCAGACGCAGCGTCTCGATCGGGGCGAAGACGCGGCCTGCGACACCCGATTCGACGACGCCGACAATTCGGAACTCGCGTCCCAGCACGCGCACAACGTCGCCAATCTCGTACGGATGTCCGTCCTGCCCGACGCGACGTAGTCGATCATCTATCACGAGTTCGAGTCCCGCGCTCCATTCGTCGTCGTCGAGCAGTGTGTCCAGAGGCTGGCCGTCGGCGGTGGCGCGGAGTTCGCGGATGCGTTGGCTGAAGGCCGTGGCCTGCTCGAACGCGTGTCCGGCCACCATGCCACGATCGCCAAGAAAGAGCGGCATCTGTTCGGGATCAATGCCGAAGAGGCGTTGCTGTTGTCCGCCCATGGTGATCTGTGACCAATAGGCCGGGATAACGTCGGTAGCGAGAGGTCCCTGTTCGTCGGCGACACTGGCCAGATGGTCGGTCCAGCCGGGCGTGAAGACGGCGCCGCCTGAGAAAACCATGTTCTCCTGTGCCGGCAGGACGAGGAGCTCGGCTTGGACGCTTTCCATGCGGTCGGCGACCTCGCCGATAGAGCCGGTGGCCAGTCCGTTGGAAACCAGGAACAGGGCCAGCCCGAGACCGACGGCCAGTGCGCTGAGGGTTGTGCGCAGCTTGTGGTGCGTCAGGTTTGCCCAAGCGAGAGCGAGCATGCGAATCCTCCGCGCGGACCGCAACATAGACACTGCTCAGGAGCAATGGTGCGTACGTCGGGCTTCACCGCGCGCGAACCGCACGTTACGAAGCCGGTGCGCGGGAGTCAACCGCGTTGGATCAGTTAGTAGATGTCGGCTTCATTCAGTGCGCCAGGCTTGATGGCGCCGAGCGCCAAGAGTGCGGCGCGGGCGGCCTTCTGTTCAGCTTCCTTCTTGCTTGGTCCCCAGGCACTGCCGTACTGCTTGCGGTCAACGACGACGGCGACCTCGAAACACTTGCTGTGATCCGGGCCTTTCTCGTCGAGCACTTCATAGAGCGGGGCGGCGTTAAGGAAGCGTTGTGAATACTGCTGCAACTGGGACTTGAAGTTGAACTGGTGCTCGGAGCGGGCGGCGAGCTCGATCTCGGCGGACATGTTGGCGAGGATGAAGCGCCGGGCCGGGCCGAGGCCGCCGTCGATGTACATGGCGCCGACAAAAGCCTCGAAGACGCCCGCCGCCAGCGAGCGGGGCAGCCCGTCCGGATCACCCATGCCCTGTCCGAGGATGAGCGGTTCAGTGAGGCGCAGCTTGTTGGCGACGCGCGCGCAAATCCGGCGAGAAACGACGGCCGACTTGATCTTGGTCAGCTCGCCTTCCAGCGCATTGGGCAATCGCTGGTAGACGGCGTGACAAACCACGAGCCCGAGGACAGAGTCTCCGAGAAACTCGAGGCGTTCGTTGCTTTCCTGTCGGCTGTTGGCGTACGAGGCGTGCGTCATAGCCTCGCTGAGAAGGGCGGGGTTCGTGAATGTGTAGCCTGAGCGCTGCTGTAGCTCTTCTAAGCGCTTGCCATTATTAGACATACGAGCCATCCGTCATACGGCCGGTAGCGGATGGCGCCCGGACCACTCTGTCACGGGCGGCATGCGCCAGCGGTCGCTCTAAGAGTTTCGCGGCGAAACTTGTCCCACGAGCAATCATGCTCGATTGCTGTAGTATAACGTCGCGGCGTGCACTGGTGACCCCGGAACGGCGATGATTTCGCAACCTGTTTTGGGGTATGGCGGAAATCTGTGGCTGCCACCTTGGAATCACGGCGATTATCTCGTACACTTGCCAGACTCTTGACTGTATCGGCAGTTGGACGGAGTGAGTAATGTCTATTGATCGGACCCTTCGCCTGAAGAGCACGTTGACGCGGCACCGGAATGTGCTGACGCGGGCCGAGCGTGTAGTTCTGCTCCAGGAGCAGGAGCGCTGGCGCGATGAATCCAAGGCCCTCGGATTGCCCAAGGTCGCCCATCGCAAGATTAAGGCCGGCAAGAAGAAGACCAAGAAGGACGAGGCGGCAGAGGCGGCCGAAGGGAAGTAGAGCGGTAATCTCCCCCCGACCAGCGCGCTTGGCTGGCGGGTTTCTCTGTACAGGCCGACGCACCCATACCAGATCTGGTACTATCTTCTGCTATCAACCACTACATATAGTGACGCGCGGGGCCACCCTGGCCGTCACCGCCAAGTGCCGCGCGGCTGGTAGGCGCACACCCGAGGAAGTGAGTGGCGGCGGGCGCAACTGGGTGTTTTTCGGATCGTGGCCCGTTCCGCGCGAACTATCGGCCGCTGGAAACGTAGGAAGCGGTGTCCCTGTGCGCGCGGTGTGCGCCCGTGTGGTGGTGCGCTGATGCCGGTGACGCTCGATACGCGAACGGCTTGGTTGCGGGCGGGGCGTATCGAGGAGTCCGTAGGGTAAAGAGTCGTCGGCGTGAACGCCGCTATCAGCCAACCTCTCGCGTTTGGAACAGTGCGACGCCGAGCGCGAGAATCGCGAGCGAGTAGCAGCAGGCGTAGCCGGCGGTCTCGGTCACGATGGCCCAGGGGATTTCCTGTTCCTGGGTAATGGCGTCGCCGACCCAGAAGACCTGGAAGTTCGGCACGAGTCCGTAGAGCATCTGGAAAATCAGGCCGCCATCCTGACGCGTGCCAAAGTAGTAGTCGGAGAGCAATCCAAGCATCATGATTCCCGCACAGAGCATCAGGGTGACGATCTGGCTGAAGCGTGTCGAAAGCGCCACGGCGAACGCGGTGAGTATGAGGGCGGCACCGAACATCATGATGATGGCGTACAGGAGTTGCAGAAGCAGATGAAGGCGTTCGGCGCGATCGGGATCGGTGGCCATGAATGGGTGTTGCAGCTCCCAGTCTGGGCTGACGCACAGCACGATGGCCAGCGCGATTGTGAGCAACGGCACTGCCCAAAACGTCAGGCTGGTGAAGAAATTCCACCCGTAGAAGAAGTTACCGAACCCCGCGACAAGCAGGCTCAGCCCCAGAGCGGAGAGACCAAAGACCCAAACGGGCTGGTCGTACGGATCGGAGACGGTTTCGATCGTGCCATGGCGGGCCGCCAGGATGAATATGACGGCGACCATGTAGAACCCGACCAGGGTAGCGATCATGACGCCGACATATTTGCCGAAGATGAAGAGC
>JAFGRR010000154.1 GCA_016935035.1 Phycisphaerae bacterium
GCTCGGCTGCTGGGGTCACGCCGGCCGCGCCCCCGGCGAACTGGCATCACCCTGGGCCGTCGCCGTAACCCCCGGCGACCAGGTCCTCATCGTCGACGGCCTAAACAACCGCGCCCAGGTAATCGCCGGCGCTCAAGCAAGCACTTGGTCACAGGCGACAGCTGCCAACTAAGCGAAACGCCGGCACCCCACTCTTTCAAGCGTGGGTAACTACCTCCCCCCCTGTGACGGGTGCCATGGGCAGGCCCACCGAAGGTGGGTTTGCCCGTGCAATCATCGTCAGGCCGAGCCCAGTGCCCGACCCTTTCAAGGGTGGGTGACTGAGACCCACCGCCAAGCAGGGGGGCGACCACTCCCACCCGCATATGGTACACTTCCACCATGACCGGGACCCCCATGATCGCATTCGTGCGGTTCAACACGCCGGACTACCTCGTCCTGCTGGTGCTCATCCCTTTACTGATCCTGATGTCGTTCCGTTCACTGGCCGGCCTGGGCCCCATTAGGCGAATCGTCGCGATCGTCGCGCGCTGCCTGGTGCTGGCGACGATGGTCCTCGCGCTCGCCGACGCCCAGCGCGTCAAGACCAACGACAACCTCTCCGTCGTCTTCGCAGTCGACCGCTCCAGCAGCGTTCCCAGCGATCTTCAGCAGAAGGCCTTCGAGCTGATCGAGCGCGCCGCCGGCAGTGCCCACAAAAACGACCGCATCGGCGTCGTCGCCTTCGACGGCCGCGGCGCCATCGAGCAGTTGCCCGCCCCGACCATGAAGATCGATCGCATCGCCGACCCGCTGGCGCCGGACCAGACCGACCTCGCGTCGGCGTTGCGGCTGGGCCTGGCGATGTTCACGGGCGACACGGCGCGGCGGCTGGTGGTCCTTTCCGACGGCAATGAGAACGTCGGCGAGGCACTCGAGGAAGCCAAGCAGTTTTCGTCGAGCGGCATTCCGATAGACATCGTGCCGCTGGTTTATGAGCACGGCGCCGAGGTGATCTTTGAGCAACTGCGTGTGCCGCCGACCGCGGCCACCGAGGAAACCGTGAACCTGCGCATGGTGCTGCGTTCAACCTCGCCGCGCCCGGTTAGCGGTCAGATCAAACTGCGGCAGAATGGCCAGCCGGTACCATTGCCGCCCGAACTGTCGCGGGTGACGCTGAATCCGGGGCCGTCGGCGTTTACGTTTCCGCGTCAACTGCACTCTTCCGGCGTGCACCGCTTCGAAGCCGTCTTCGAGCCGGACGATCCGAGCATCGACGCGATCGCCTCGAACAACGTCGGGCGAGCGTTCACGATCGTGGCGGGACAGGGCAACATCCTGATAGTGACAACAGACGCCAACGCCGCCTCGTCGCAATTGCTGAAGGACGCGCTTGAGTCTGAGAAGCTGATCTGCGAGCTGATGCTCGTCGGCGACCAGCCACTCAGCTCCGAATTCCTGCTCGGCTACTCGCTGGTCATTCTCGACAACGTGCCCGCCAATTTCGTGCCCGAGCAGGAGCAGCAGGCCCTTAGCGTCTACGTCCGCGAGATGGGCGGCGGGCTGATGATGCTCGGCGGCGACGAGTCCTTCGGCGCCGGCGGCTGGATGGGCAGCCCGGTCGAAGAGGTCATGCCCGTCAGCTTCGACATCAAGGGTAAGAAGCAGATCCCCCAGGGCGCGCTCGTGCTCGTTATGCACGCCTGCGAAATCCCGCAGGGCAACTACATTGGCGAACGAGTGGCTATCGCCGCCGTCAAGACGCTCAGCTCGCGCGATTATGTCGGCGTGCTGGCGTACGATTGGCATGGCGTGGATCAACAGAACTGGACGGTGCCGTTTCAGATGGTCGGCGACAAGTCACGCATCATCGGGTCGATCAAGTCGATGAGCATGGGCGACCTGCCCGATCTGCACGCACTAATGAAACAGGGCGCTGACGCGCTCGCCGGCCTGTCGTCGGCGGGCGCCCGGCACATGATCGTCATCTCCGACTTTGATCCGATGTTCGACACGTCGCCGATGGGTAGCGGGACGACGTTGCTCAAGAAGATGCGCGACAACAACATCTCGTGCACGACGATCAGCATCGGGTGGGGCGGGCACATGATCGACACGCGCAAGGCCAACGCGATCGCCCAAGGCGCCGCCAAGGGCGGCAAGCATTATCCGGTTAAAGACTTCAGCAAGCTGCCGCAGATCTTCATCAAGGAAGCCCGCATTGTGCAGCGCAGCCTCATACAGGACGTGCCGCCGTTCGAACCCAAGTTGGTGTCGCTGCTGTCGCCGGCGGTTGCGGGGTTGGCGGGCCAGCAGCTTCCCAGGCTGACTGGCTACGTCATCGCAACCGCCAAGCCGCTGGCGGACGTCGCCCTGGTGCGCACCACGGAGGATCGCGACAACGATCCAATCCTGGCCACGTGGCAGGCCGGGCTCGGGCGAACGGTGGCGTTCACGAGCGGGATGTGGCCGCGCTGGGGCGTCGAATGGTCGGCGTGGCCGCGCTTCAGCAACGTCTTCGCGCAGTTGGCGCGTTGGGCTTCGCGGCAGTCCGAGGCGGCGGCGTTCGATGTTTCGACGTCCATCCAGGGCAGCAAGGCCAGGGTGCGCATCGACGCCCTCGACAAGAACGCCGCCACGATCGAGAACATGAACATCCAGGGTACGCTGATCGCGCCGGACAACTCGGTCAGCACGCTGCGGCTCAGTCAGACCGGCCCGGGACGCTACGAGGGCGAGTTCACCGCCCACCAGGCCGGCAGCTACGTCATCAACATGCTGTACCAGATGGGTCAGGGCGACAACATCGCGACGGGCACACTTCAGACCGGGGTGTCCGTGGCATATTCGCCCGAATACAGGGAACTGGCGGCGAATTTGTCGCTGCTCGACGAGCTGCGCCAGCGCACCAACGGCCGCAACATCGACCCATCCCGTCCGGCAACTGTCTTTGATCGCGCCGGTCTGGCCAAGGCAGAGTCGCGCATGTCGATCTGGGAAGATCTCGTGCGGCTGGCGCTGCTGCTGTTTTTGCTGGACGTGGCGGTGCGGCGCATCGCGATCAACCCGTTGGAGCTGGCGCGCAAGGCGCGGCGGCTTCTGAGCGAGTTGGCGGGTGGAAGACAGCGCGGCGAAACCAGCGCCGCCGTTCTGACGACGCTCAAGGGCACCCGCGAGCGCGTGCGTGAAGACATCAGCACGGTGAAACGTCCCGAGGCCGGTACCCCGCCCTCACGCGACGCCCGCTACGAAGCACCTACGCCGGACCGCAAGGCTACCGAGGATCTGAGCAAGGCCCTGGGTGGCGCGTCGGAAACCGATCAGCCGGTGGTGGCGCGGCCGACACGCAAGCCCGCGCCAACGAGCGAAAAGAGCTACACTTCACGATTGCTCGAAGCCAAGAAACGCGCGCGGCAGAAACGGGAGGACGAGGATAAGTAACCGTCAGTCCCCCACCCTTGAAAGGGTGGGGCACCCAGCATCTGCCCCGTAGCGGCCGCCCCCCGTGGCGGCCGTTGACTGGACACGGGACACGTCATGCACCGCCGGTGCTGCTGTGCCGAGAAGCACTGCTCAAGAGCAGTGGCATCCTGACGCGTTCTTCATGCCAACGCTAGATCTTCTTTTCGACGATTGCCAGGATTTCGCGCTCGGTGTCGATGGCCTGCTGCTGGATCTTCTCGGCCCGCGCCAGCAGGTCGCTTAGCCACGCCTTGTCTTCCATGTCGGCGGCGTTGATCTTGACGTTCAGGTATGCGCCCATGACGGCGGAACGCGCGGCCAGTGCTCCGACGCCAGCGTCCGACACGCTGGCCGGGTTGCCAATCTCGGCCATCGCCTTGCACACCTCCATGCAGGCCAGCGACTGTTCCATGGTGCGGAACGGGACTTCGATCGCTTCCCTGGTGGCGGCTTGAATAGCGGCTATCCTGGCGGCCTTCTCGTCTTCGCTGCCCTTGGGCAGGCCGAACGCTGCCATGATCTTGTTGAACGCGTCGGTATCGTCGTCGATCAGGCGCAGCAATTCATCGTGGCAGGCCTTGCCCTTTTCGGCCCACACGCTGAACTCCTCCCACCGATCATCCCAACCGCGCTTGTGGCTCGACAGATTCGCGACCATCGTGCCGAGCGCCGCCCCCATCGCGCCCATCGCCGACGAGATCGACCCGCCGCCGGGCGCCTTTGATTCGCTCGCCGTCTCCCACACGAAATCACGCACCGTCATGTCGATGAGGCGTTTCTCTTTGCTATCGGCGGCGATGGCGTACTCGATGATCTTCTCTTCCGGCTTAAACGGGTACAGGTCGTCGAGGCCCATCGACTTGACGGCGATCTTGATAATCTCGCGGTCCGGAATGCCCAGCGAACGGTTCTGCATTCGCAGGTAATACCGGCCGGCTTCCAGCATCGCCTGCAACGGAATCAGCCCGACCAACTCCGAACCCGTTACGCGCACCCCGCGCACTTCGGCCTGCTTCTTGCACTCCTCAAACGCGATGTGCACCGGTGTGACATTGATGTTCGTGAGATTCATCGAGATCTGCGCGACGCCGTACTCTTCGATGAACCACCCGATGCCCTTGACGCACTTGAGCGCGCCGGGAATCCAGATGACCTGGCCGTTCTCGTCCTTGGCGATCGGCCCGATCAGCGGATCACCATCGCGCTTCTGACGGCCCTTCTCGCGCACGTCAAAGGCGATGGCGTTGGCGCGGCGCGTGGACGTCGTGTTCAGGTTGACGTTATACGCGACCAGGAAGTCACGCGCGCCGACGGCGGTGACGCCATATTTCGCGTCAAACGTGCTCGGGCCGAAGTCGGTCTTCCATTCGGGCTTCTTGAGCTTGTCGGCCAGGGCTTCGTATTCGCCGGCCCGCACCGTCGCGAGATTGCGGCGGTTTTCCCGCGTGGCGGCGTACTCGTAGAAATAACCGGAGATGCCGACTTCTTCGCCGAGGCGCTGGCCGAGCTTGTGCGCCCAGGGGACGGTCTCTTCCATGGTGATGTTGGCGACGGGCACCAGTGGGCAGACGTCGCAGGCACCGAAGCGCGGGTGCGCCCCGTGGTGCTTGCGCATGTCGATCAACTCGCGAGCCTTGCGAATGGCGCGGACGGCGGCTTCGAGCACGGGCTCGGGCTCGCCAACGAAAGTCACAACCGTCCGGTTGGTCGCTTGGCCGGGATCGACGTCGAGCAGCTTGACCCCCTCGACCGTTTCGACCTGGTCGGTGATCTGCTTGATGATGGCGGGATCACGGCCCTCACTGAAGTTCGGCACGCATTCGATGAGCTGATTCGGCATGGTCCTCGATTCCTTATGGATGTGCTGGCGGCCGGAGCCGCCCTGAATTAGCTAGTGTAGTGTCTCATAAGAAGACCCACTTATGCAGGGTGGCACAGGCGTCTCGCCTGTGGATCCACGGGCGAGACGCCCGTGCCACCCGCGCCGAGCAAAGTCAGCGTACTTGTGAGACACTGCACTGAGTCGCTCCGCTTACGCCAGGCCCGTCAGCGTCTCTCCGTTCTCGTCCAGTTCGCCAGTCTTCAACGTCACACCGAGTTGAGCGGCGGCGGCTTCGGCGGTCTGATCGATCAACGTCGCGATCGTCATCGGGCCCACGCCGCCGGGCACCGGCGTGATGAGCGAGGCCGGTTCGATCGCCCCCTCGAAGTCGACGTCGCCGATGTTGCCCTTGTTGTAGCCGGCGTCGATGACCACTGCACCGACCTTGATCCACCCGCCGCGCACGAAACGCGGCTTGCCGACGGCTGCGATGATGATGTCGGCGGTGCGGACA
>JAFGRR010000155.1 GCA_016935035.1 Phycisphaerae bacterium
CAGGCCGATACTCATGACCTTCAGCGTGCGGCCGAAGATCAGGGGTTCGATACCATCCTCGCCGGCCAGGAGCCGTGTGCCTTCGAGGCCGAGCAGCTTGGGCACGCTGGGCCCGTGGATGTCCACGTCCAGAAGTCCAACCTGTTTACCTTGTCCGGCCAGCCAGACCGCCAGATTCACCGCGATGCTGCTCTTGCCGACGCCGCCCTTGCCGCTCATGACGAGGAACTTACGCGTGATGTCATTCGCCACGTTCTTTTTCTCCGATTGTTGATGCCTTCAATAGACTGCTAACGGTATTCCAGATCGTCGCGACCTCCTGACGCAGTTCGCCTGCGTCGTGCTCGACGATCGTTTTTCGTTGGAGCTGTGCTTTGGTGACGGCTGGGTTGTAGCTGATCCGACCGGCCCATGTCAATCCTTTCGCCTGCGCCGCAACGGCAATGGTCTCGGTAATATCCGGGTTGATGTCCCACTTGTTCACACACACCGCCGCCGGAATGTTGAAGTGCGCGATGAGCTTCGCGACGCGCTCCAGGTCGTGCTGTCCCGACAGCGTCGGTTCCGTCACCACCAGGACCAGGTCTGCCCCGGTGATAGAAGCAATCACCGGACAGCCGATGCCGGGTGAGCCGTCGACGATGATTGTCTGGCGACCCTGCTCGCCGGCGATGCGCCGGGCCTCTCGGCGCAGGAGCGTGACGAGCTTGCCGCTGTTTTCCTCGGCCGGCTTGAGTCGGGCGTGTACCATCGGCCCGAATCGTGTGTCCGAGATGAACCATTGGCCATTGATCGCTTCGCCGAACTCGATGGCGCCGACCGGGCAGAAGTGAACGCAGACACCGCACCCTTCACACGCGATCGGGTCGACCACATACAACTCGTTGTTCTGTCTGACGGCCTCGAACCGGCAGACCTCGTCACACTTGCCGCAGCCGATACACTTGACCGGGTCGATGCGCGCGAGCTTGCCGCCGCTGAAGTCATGCGTCTGGCGGACCTCCGGCTCCAGCAGCAGATGCAGATCGGCCGCATCGACGTCGCAATCCGCCACGACCGCGTTACCCGCCAGCGCCGCAAACGCCGCGGCCAGACTCGTCTTGCCCGTTCCACCTTTGCCACTGATGACGACGATCTCTTTCATTCCAGACACCCTATCGCGGTAGCCAGCTTGCGGAAGTGGCCCGCGTATTCATCAATCGCATCGATAATCATGTGGCCGGACGAGTAAGCCTGCGCAATGCGCCGGTCGTCGGGCAGTCGCGCTACGATATCGATCTTCTCCGCGGTGCAGTGCGCCTGAGTCTCGTCGTTGCCGATGCCGTCACGGTTGATGACAACGGAAAAAGGCAGCCCCATCTCGCGCACCAACTCCACGGCCAGCTTCAGGTCGTTGAGTCCGAACGGCGTCGGCTCGGTGACCAGCAGCACGAAATCGACACCCTTCAGCGCCGCGACCACCGGACACGACGTTCCCGGTGGCACGTCGATAATCGCCAGCGCGTCGGGTCGGATTCGCGTTTTAACTTGGCCGATCATCGCAGGCGTGCGTACGTGCCCGATTTCCAGCCGGCCCCCGACATAGTCGAGGGCGCCTACGGTGCCGCTCTCCACCTCGCCGATTTTCAGAGGCTTGGGTCGAAGCGCCCCGCTCGGGCAGACCAGCCAGCAGCCGCCGCACGAGTGACACAGCGACTCGAAGGTCAGCACCTGGTCCTGAAGGCAGACGATCGCGCTGTACTGGCAGATCCGTCCGCACGCGCCGCACGCGGTACACTTGCTCGCATCGACTTCGGGGACCTCCACTGTGACATCCTGTCGCTGTGTGATCTGCGGCTTGAGGAAAATGTGCCCGTTCGGCTCTTCCACGTCACAGTCGAGGTACTGCGTTGCGCGACCGGCCGCCGCGCAGACGCGCGCCAGGTTCGTCGCGACGGTGGTTTTGCCCGTGCCGCCTTTGCCGGAAGCAACCGCGACAATCATAGCGCTCCTCCACCCTGGAATCCCCTGAGCCCGCGCCGTCGGGCGGTTTCTTCGTCGACGGTCTCTGTCCATCCACTGCGCGGCTCGGCCGCGCCGTCGAAACGCAGAACATAGGGCTTGATGTCCAGCAGAGGCGTGCCGTCCAGGATATCGACGTCATCCAGGTGCAGCGTCGCTCCTTCGATCCGGACCAGTCGCACCACGGAAAGACCGATGGGATTAGGCCGCCGCGGGTGGCGCGTCGAGAAAAGACCTCTGGGTTTGTTGTCGGTGAACGGCTGCACAATCAACTGTGCCGGCCCGGCCCGATGGAAATGATACAGCAGGATCAGATGCGAGAAGCCCTCCAGATCTCTCAACCCTTCGACGTACTCAGGCAGAATCTCCACCCGCCCGGTACAGCCACGCGCGTACACCGGCTGGATCGGCGTCTGTTCCGCCGCCTGATGGACGCTACGGATCACTCCGATAGGTGCGTATGTCACCGTCGGCAATCGCTTGACCTGCTCGCTCATACCCAATGTCCCTCAACGTCGCTCGACGTGGCGGGCTCCAGGGTCCCGGCCTTGAGCGCCTCCAGCGCCGCGGCCACCGTCGGCGCGGCGCTGTGATAGACCGTGATCCCCGCTGCCGACAGGACGCGAAACGCCTTGGGCCCGCAATGACGCGCCACCAGACATTCGGCGCCCGACTGCGAAACCGTCTGGGCCGCCTGAATGCCGGAGCCCTGGGCAACGTTGAGGTTCTGCACGTTGTCGACGACCGCGAAGGCGTCGATCTCCGTGTCGTACACGATGAACTTGGCGGCGCGCCCGAACCGACTATCCAGCGCCGCCTCCAGCGTCTCTCCCGACGCAGCAAATGCGATCTTCATGAGATACCCTTGTCCGATAGAATGGGCGGCTATGTGTTGCTCTGTGTTTGGAGCCTCTCGACGCGCTCGTTGACCTGGTTGAGCGTGCTCTGCAGACTCGCGGCCTGCCGTCTGAGCGTCTCCAATTCCTGCTCCGGCGTAGCGGGTTCAGCATAAGCGCCGCCCCGCATCCAGCCCTGTAGACCGGTTGCGTAGAACCAGTTGCGAAAGCCCCGGCCGCCGCGACCGCGCCCACAGCCCCAGAAGCC
>JAFGRR010000156.1 GCA_016935035.1 Phycisphaerae bacterium
CGTTCTTGAGCAACCCCCAGGCGTGCCGGTAGCTCATGTGTGCGGCTTCGGCCGCGCCGCGCAGCGTGCCATGCCGATCAATCTGTTCGAGCAGCCGGGCCAACCCCGCACCGAAGATGTGCATCCCCCCCTCTTCGATCCACAGCTTGACGCGCGCCTGCGGGCGACCGCCGAAGAGATGCCGCTGCTGCCGCATCAGGCAGTCGCAAATCACCTCGCCGAGCGCCGCGTCAGGGAGGCTTTTGCGCAGCACACGCTTCCAGGAATTAATCGTGGCGGCGGCGCTGATCTCGATGTCTGCGGCTTCACGCAACTGCTCGCGATCATCGCGTAAGTCGGTCAGGCCGGGCACGCCGTCGATGAAGATCGTCACCCCGTTAGTGCCACGCCGCGCGCGTTCGTTGCTCTCGATCACGATGTGGTCGTGGGCGGTGGCGGCATCGGCGATGAAGGTGTCGAGCTCCGCGTCAGTCCGGTAGAAATTCGCCGGCCCGTCCGCGCGGCGCTCTCCATGACCCTGCTTGGCATAAATGGCGTTGGGCAGCACGGCACAGAGCTGCTGGGCAAGGTGTGTCTTGCCGACACCACTGCCGGCGCCGCAGATGACCCATACCGTATGAGCCATTTCAGAAACACCCCAACTGGCAGGCCTTGAGCTTGATGTCCAGGTGGTTAAGCAGCTTGCCCATCGTACGTTTCGGGATGCCGAGCAGCTCGGCGCTGGCGAACGCGTCCGAACACACTATCCACCCGCCGGCCCGCAGCACGTCCGGCGTGCACTGTTGCGGCTCGGGTGCGGAAGCGACGATCTCGATGTTCCCACCGGCCGCCGTCAGGTCCCACGGCAACGACTCTGCCCGCACAAACTCGGTCATCTTCGGTACCAGATCGTCGGCAACAGTCAGGGTCAGACTCACCGGGGTTCCTCCGATGCTAAGGGAGCGTCGTGAACTGAGATCATTGTGGCGCTAGACCAGGGCGGCGTATGGCGGTCTGCGCCGATAGCCTTCTTTCTCGGCCAACAAATCGAGGTGTAGTGTAGCCGTGTCTTCCACTAATGCGACCAGCGCGGCGCCCTCAGACAGCCGCCGAGCGTCCGTCGTCTTGACGTATTGCCCGCACGCGTCGCAGACCTCGATCCAGCGCGGTTCATTCTCGCCGACTGCCAGCGTGGCGAGCCGTTGCTGGTCGCGATTGCCGCAGTGTGGGCACGCGAGCCGGGCAAATGTCCAGCGGCGGCCACAAAGCGAGCAGCATAACACACGCCGCCCTTCCTCGCCGATCCGCACCGCCAGTGCCGGCGCCGAGTCGCAGCGCGCACAGGTTCCCGAGTCCTCGACCGGCGGCGCCTGCTGAAGATCGACGGCCGGCTTGGTCGCAGCTTCCAGCACGAACGGTGCCACAAGCACGCGGCCGACGAACTGCAGCGCCTCGACGGACACGCCGATGCGTTCGGCCGCCAACGACAGTGCCGCAACGTCGTCAGCCAACAACGCACCGCGCGCCAGTTCATCGAGGAGTGTCGCGTGCTGGCCGGCAATCACGCCCAGGCGATCCAGCTCGACGCTCTGCAATCCCTGGCCGCCGACACTGGCACGCAGCGCGGCGTAGAGCGACCGGAGCGTGCCGGCGTCCAGCGTCATGAGGGCGGGATCGAGTGGCAGCGTGTCCGTCGCCGCGCCAGGGCCGAGCGCCGCGCGGGCTGCCGCCTGCGCCTCGAGCACACCGACGCGAAACCGGATGTAATCGGGCGACACATGCGGCTCGTGGATGAGGTTCTGCAAGCGCGTCAGAATCGGAGCGGGATCATACACGTTCGAGTCGGCCACCGGCACACCACCTTTCGATCACCATTACACACTGGACCGCGGCTGCATGCCACCGGATCGGTTCGCCTGAAATCGAATCTCACGATGATGACGACGACGTGTGTACAACCGTCGGGCTGCAAAGGACCACTCGGCAGCCCGAATGCCATGGGCAGGTCGCCGACCTGCCCGCGTGCGGTTGATCTCAGCACGGGCAAACCCACCTTCGGTGGGCCTGCCCATGGCACCCGGCAACAGTCCGCTGAACCCTGGACCTGGGGCCTTAAATGTGCCCGCTCGCTGCCGCTCGGGCTCTGATGGCTTATGCCGGCGCTGGTGCGGCTACTCCGCGCCGGGTCTCCGCATGCTCGGCCGTATAGACCGGGAACAGCTTCACGACCAGGGTGTAGACCAACATGATGCCGGTGATGATCGACGACGAGATCAGGACCTCGATGAAGGTCGGGACGTACGTCGCGACGCCCGGGATCGTCATGCCCCAGATGCAGACGTTCATACGATTAAGCACCACGCCGCCGATCGCGAGGATACACGCTAGCATCAGCGAGCCGGTGTTCTCACGCACTTTTCCACTCATCAGCATGACGCCGGCGATCAGCGCCGGGACCAGCTCAATGATGAAGATGACACCCTTGCTACTGCCGATCAAACCGAGATTCCCACGGGCCGCCATATCGACGAGCCGCACGACCAGGTAGAGCCACAGCAGCGGGCCGGCGAGACGAGCCAGGCTTGCGAGTTTCTCACGCTCGATCACGCGACCGAATGCCAACGCGCTCAGCGTCCGCTCGACGATCACCATGCACAAGCCGATCGCGATCGCGCTCAGGATAAAGTTGACCGGCAACAGCGGCGTCCACCACAGGTGGCTCAGCTTGTCCGGCATCAGCAGAAACAGCGAGCCCAGCGTCGACTGGTGGCACGTCGAAAGCACGATGCCGAACATCACCAGCAGGATCGGCGTGGTCGCCGCGTGATGCACGATGCGCGGCAGAATTATGGCTGCAAGGCCGAAGAAGACGAACGCCGCGCCTGTCCAGGCCAGGTCGCCGGGCATGCCGTGCGTCATCATGTACGTAAACAGCGTCAGGCCGAACACCGTGTAGACCGGCACCAGCTTACGCCAGATCGCCGCGACCTCATGTCGCCCAAAGCGTTCCCACGCCGCTGGCACGAGTTCCAGAAACAACACGCTCTGGTAGAACATCACGCACCAGGCCACCTCGAACAGC
>JAFGRR010000157.1 GCA_016935035.1 Phycisphaerae bacterium
GATCGGCGACGTCATCGGTGGCCGCCTGAACGCCCGGGTGTTTTTCTGTGGTGAGCCGGCGGAAATTGGCCGGTCCCGAGCAATTCTGAATCATGGCCAGGCCTTCATGATAGCCGGCGTGGCGATCTTGACCGCAATCATGGGTGTCGTGCTCAGTCCGTACGGCCTTGAGAATTTCACGCACCCGCTCAAGGTGGCGGAGAGCGACGTCTGGCGCACAGTCGGCGAGTGGCGCCCGCCTTTCCTGGACGCCAATTACCCGCCGGTCGGGCGTTTTTGGGCGATTTACGCGATTGCGGCCGCCGTGCCACTTGCGGTTTTGCTGCTGCGCGGCTTTGGTCGCGTCGGTCGCCATCCGCAGAACGTGGCCGCCGCTGTACTGGTATGCCGCCTGCTGTGTATCGGCGTGGCGCTGGGGCTTGCCGCGCTAGTGTGTTTCATCGTGCGTCCCGTATTCACGAGGATTGACACGTTTCCGTTCTATGACCTTGACGCCGCCCCGCGCTTTGCCTCGAAGTTCCCCTATCTCTTCATATTGGCTCTGGCTCTGGGTATGCCGCATCTCCTGTCGGGCATGCTCCGCCTGGTGGTCAAGCCGCCCACTGACCGTCGATCCGTCACAAACCAGGATCCGACCCGGGCGTCATCTCAACTGTTCATTCACTTGTTCGATCTTGCCGCCGTAGCGCTCGGGATCTTCATGGTTCTGTTCGCGCGGCGTTTTGCGCCGATCTTCTATATTCTCGCGGCGCCGGCGCTCGTGGTATGGCTGATGTGTTTGTGGCGGGAGTTGGCGGGCGCGGTGCGGCCGATCGGACAAGCGCTCGCGCTGGCGGCTGTTTACATCGGCATCGTGCTAACCGCGCATTCCGCGTGGGCTCGAGCTGATGAGCAACTGGTCAAGAGTCTCAAGTCATATCCCGGCGAGTGGAATCTGCTTGACCGCGTGATTGTCAGCTACCGCAATCCGTACCACACAGCGAAGTTCCTGCGTGAGAACAATCTGACACCCAACGTCATGGCCGAGTGGACCGCCGCCGCCGAGTTGGCCTTCGAAGCGCCCGGCGTCAGGGTTTTCATCGACGGCCGGGCCCAGCAGGTCTACACGGAGAAGCTCTACAACACGTATCGGCGGCTGATGTCAGCACCGCCGGGAGCGAAGTACGAGCGCGAGACTTCACAGATTCTGCTTGATTACGGCACAGAGGCGGTTGTACTACGACTTACCAGGAACGCCTCGCGCCTGCGCGCCACACTGGACAAGTCACCTGATTGGGTGATGGTATTCGGCGCGCCATCGGAGGTCATGTACGCGGCTCACGGCTCCGAGTTTCTGGATGAATTGGCGCGGCGCGAGCGTGCCGGCGACCTCATTTGGCCAGATTACGCTCTAACGAACATGGCGCGGGGCCTGCTGCTTACCCAGACCAGTCCGCCCGACGTGCCGTCGGCGATCAGGTTCTGGCAGCAGGCTGTTCAGAAGGATGTTCGGCTCGGCATTGAGCTGTACTTGCCGATCGCGCGTTATGCTGCTGGCACGCCACTCGCCGCCGACGTGCGTAAGTTCATGAACGAGCAGCCGCAGTTTGTCGCGCAGGAACTAGGTCTTGGCGACGGCCTGCGGGCGGAATTGCAGCGTCGCATTGTGCAATGCCGACAAGTCCTAGGTGGTGGCCAGGTGCGTCCGGATGGGCGGAATTAACCACGCGCCGAACCGCACTATTTCACCAGTACCGACCGGAGTGCAAAGAAGTGTAGCCGGCCACAGGTGTTTGCCCGGGACCCGGATCATCGTTGACCCCGGGCGAGCCCCATGCCAGAATCGGTCCGGGGAACGCGGTACACCAACGGATTGGCCGGCCCAACCGGCTGATCGCGGCACCGCGGACGGCAAGGTCCTTTGTTCAGGAGACCGATCATGACCAAGTACCTTCTCTTCGTATTGTCCGGTGTGTGTTTGTGGTTACCGGCGGCGAGCGCGCAGCAGGAGGTGGTCCGCTGGCTCACGAGTGCCGACCAGGGGCTGCGCGAAGCGCAGAAGGACGACAAGCCGCTGATGTTCTACGTGTTAGCATCCAAGAAGGACCGCGATGACGACCTGGAACGCGAGCAGGACCGCGTCATGAGCGATCCGGAAGTGCTGGCGCAGGCCAGTCACTTCGTTTGTGTCCGGCTGTCGCGCACGCGCGACCGCGAGTTCCTCGAAAAGTGCGGCATAGAACCAACCGCCAACATGGTCGCCTTCTTCACATCATCAACCGGCGAGGTTCTTGATCGAATAAGCGCCGGCGGTCTTACACAGCGCGATTCGATCACACAGAAGTTGGAGACAGTGCTCGTTAAGCACCGCAAGGAACTATTGACCCGGCTCGAGGAAGTGCTGGAGGACACAGAGGCCAAGACCCGCGATCTGACGGAGGCGCTCGACAAGATCGAGCAGAACGAGCTGCGCGACGCGGACAACGCACTGGCCACGTTTGCCCAACGCGAGGACCTGAACACGTCGGTGCGGCGGAAGTGCTACGACGTTATGGCCACGCTTCAGACCGACGTGTGCATCCGCACGCTCTTCGAGCACAGCTTTAGCGCCGATGAGCAGATCTCTCGTGCGGCCCTGAGTGAGTTAGGCAAGTGCGATCCGCCCGCGGCCAAGTATCTCTATGACTACCTGCGACACGACCATCCGGATGCCCGGCTGCGCGCCTATGAGATGATCGGCAAGATCGCCGACGTGCGGGACTTGCAACCGGCCACGTTCTGGGAGACCGCGGCCGAAGCCGAGCAGACCAGTGAGTACGCTCGCCTAAGACAGTCGGCCGACGAGGCCATCGCCAAGTGGC
>JAFGRR010000158.1 GCA_016935035.1 Phycisphaerae bacterium
CCAGACTCGTGTACCCGAGGTTTCCGACCACGGGGGCAGATCCATCTGGAGTTGTCCCAGCGCCTGCAAGTCGGGGTAGCTGTAGACGAACAGCTGCCGAGCGGCGCTGCCGAACAGACAGAATCGCCGGTCGCCGATCTTCTGGATCGTCGTGCCCGTCGAGTCGACGTCGATCGGGCCGCTGATCGGCTCGTAATCGCCGTCCCACCGGGAGGATTCACGCACCACGGCCTTGTAACCGCCGTGATTCTCGCTCACCAGCATCCGCCACTTCCCCGCGTCCGCATCGTACAGGACGTGTGCATCTTCATAATCCCCGACCAGACCCATCGGCGCAGCGTCCATCACGGTGATTCCGAAACGCGGGTCTTTCCGGCTGCGCACTGCCCACAGTTCCTTCTGCTCATCGGGGGCGGCAAAGGCGGTGAAGCCTGTGGTGACGCCGCGCCATTGGCCTGCTTCCTGGTCGAAAAAGATGTGCGAGGCGATTTCGTTGCGCAACAGGCCGTCGCCGCGGTCGAACAGAATGATGCCTTCCAGCTTCAAATCAAAGACCGAAGGATCCATGCTGAAGACGCCTTGCAGATGATGAGGCAGCTGCCGGCCACGGATCGACATCGTGTACCACACCCGGCCTCGGTCCAGATAGGGGCGGCCATCGCGGCAGGTGATCGCCCGCATATCCGCCAGTCCGACACCCGTATCGATGACGGCCCTCGCCTGCCGTACCGCGACTTCGCCGCCGCTGCTCAGGTCGGTCAACAGCCGGGTATGGTAGGAACCCATCGCCTCCTTGCGCCGCAGATCAAGATACTTGTTCAGACGATCGATCTGCCCGGCCACCTGCGGCAGCCCGTCCTTGTGAACAAAGGCGGTCAGCCCGCTGCCTAGCACCTGCAGACGGAATTCGAAGGGTGCCTTCGGGCCCTGACCCTCGAACCTGTAAATCGTCTCGCGCCGCGATGGCTTGCCGCCGCACACCACCTCCCAAACGACCGAGAGTGGCCTCTGGTCCTTGAAGGTCAACAGAACCGAGTGCCGATTCGATGCGTCCGGCGAGGCAAGATCGAACCCGATCATGCCCTGGCCAACCAGATCCTCGATGGTCAACACGTACCCTGCAAACGGATTCATACCTCCGGCCCACAAGGCGCTGCGCGACGGCTGACCCGCGCGGATCTTCAGCAGTGCGCCGTCGATGGCGTACTGGGCCGGCGCAGTGTCGTCCAGGGTAACGGCGGGATGCATGACCTCCAGCCCCACAATCTCCGCCGGCCGCAATGACCACAAGGGAATCTCTTGCGATGCATCAAATACCATGCGACGCGCCGCCTGGCGTGTGAAACGGATGTCCATCGGCGTAACATCCGCGAACGCTTGCCAGGGTGTTCCCAACAGGCTCAGCAAAACGATCGCCCACACTGCGGCGTGGGGAATCGGTCTCTGCATCGTTTCCTCCCGGCGGCTCCAGTCCGAGCATTTCGCCGCAACGATCCGCTGTGCAAGGGATGCGGTGACTCGGGCATTCCTCGTGGAACCATGCAAATCACGCAACGGCAATGCCTCCTGCTATTCGTAGACAAACGTGGCGGTGATCATGGCGTCTTGGTCGCTGATCAGCCGCACCCAGTGAGCGGCATAGCCGTCGGGGAATTCGTGTGTCAGCGGTGCATCGGGGGGAACTCGCAGCCGAGCGTACTGGACATAGTGACCATCGGCCTTCACATCGACTTCGACCGTCACCGTCACGGGACGAGCGCTGTGGTTTCGGAGCGTAAGGGTCTTGCGGTCGTAGCCGGTCATCAGGTAGGGATCGCTGGGCTCACCGGCCTTTACGTTCGATTCCTGCCATGGTCCGCCGGTGCCGGTGGGCTTGCCGAGCTTCCACAAGTCGTCGATGTCGCCGAACCACAGCCCGATCCGGTTGTCTTCGCTGCGCACCAGATGGGAGCAGTCCTCGGCCCGAGCGTCATCGCGTACGCCGGTCAGGACCGTCATGCCGCGCCACGAGCAGAAGTCGAAGATGCGTTTGTTGTGCGTAGCCACCGGCTTGATCGCTCGGACGCCGCCCGAGTTGGTACGCGGCAGCATGAACAGCGTGCCGCCCGCGTTCATGACAGCCCGCTCGGTCACCAACTCGCGCACCGTGCGAGGAAGTCCGGCCGGGGTCTGCCGAAGGGCGTCAGCATGACCGATCGGCAGACGGAAACGTCTGCCCGCTTCCACGACCAAGATCGAGCTGCCGTCGATCGAGTACTCGGCGCCGCGGGGAGCGACCCGCTCCTGGATGTACTTCGCCTGGTCCGCATCGTCGACGAAGTGCAGCTTCAGGTCCGCGCCGATTTCGTACACGCGCGGTTCGGAGGCATTTCCATCGGCATCGATATTCGCGGCCAACACATGCAGCGTGCGCAGGTTTTCGCCTCGGCCACGCACAACGCCGACGCTGTGCGCCGCAGGGCTGCCGACATCCGCCAGCGCGGCGAACAACCTCGGGTCGGAGTTTACCCCCTGCGACAGGCCGTAATGGAAGTAGGCCGTCACTCCCACCGCATCGCGGTCGGTTGTGGCTCGGATCCACTGGCCCGGTGCATCGGCGGGGAACACGTGAAAAGCATACCCGGCGGCAG
>JAFGRR010000159.1 GCA_016935035.1 Phycisphaerae bacterium
AACCGCGCCGCGCCCGTAAGGAAGCGGTTGACTGAGAAACCGTTCGTTTTACGGCACAACCGCTCCCTCACGGTCGCGGCTCAGATTAGAATCGCGGTCTTGGGATAGGTTCTAGGGTTCGGAACAGGATCGGCCGCACGCGCGTGCGCCGATCCGAGCAGGGCCAGTAATGGTTCGGCTACGCGCCGTGGCGATTGATTCCCCCATGATCAGACAGGCTTAGGCTGGTCGGGCTTCGTCTTTCGCTGCGTTCCTTAGTCCCTTTGTCGCTCACTCGTCATCGTCTGTACCTGCCCGACGATTGCCTTCGCGGCCCAACGTAGACGATTCAACTCCGCCTCGTCCAACCGTTCGCCGGCGGCGGACAGCTTGCCGCAGTCCATGTCCTGCAGCGCCGACTTCAACTCCGGCAGATGTTCTTTCGCGAACTTCATCACGCGCGGGTCATCAAACAGTTGCGACGTGCTCGCGCATGCCAGGATCGACCGCACGTCACGCCGCGCGCAGGCGTCGCGGAGTTTCTCGTCCTGTTGCAACTCAGCAGTGATGGACGCCAGTTCGCCGTGTGACAGAAGGCTGCGCAACTCGGCACTGTTGGTCAGTTCCGTGACGGCCGCCCGGTCGGTCGCGATGTCGGTGACGGTCCGCGCCGTCTCCATGATCGGCACATCAGCGACGAGATTGTGTTGCCGCATCCAATCGGCGGCCGGATCACGGTCGAAATACGCCAGCACACGGGACATCTGTGCCACCGGCGAAAACTGTGCGGATTGCATCTGCGGCATCTCAGACAACATGTTGCCGAGCGGCTCGGAGAACATTGCCAAGGTCCAGTAGGTCGCGGCCACCATCAACCCACCCTCGACCGCGCCTAGCATTGCCCCACCCGTGCTGTTGAACATGCGGAGCCACGGTCGTCTGCGAATCACGCGTCCCAGAACGAGCGAGATGACCATGCCGACGATCATCACGACACCGCCCACGCAGAGGGAGCCGGTGCCTATGCCGTACACGCTCCAGGTAGCGCCGAGGGGTACCAGGAGTCGATCCGCCGCCGGGCCGGCCACGCTGCCGGCGACAACCGCCGCGATAAGCGTCACCGTGCGAATGATGTGACGGGTCAGCCCGTCCAGGTCGGTGAGCAGGGCGAGAACCACCGCACAAATGCCCATCAGACTAACGAGCGGCCCTCCCAGAACGACGACCGCCATCAGTGCCCCATAAAGCAGCAGGCGGGCCGCCCACAAGAGCTTCGTCGCCGGGTGTACCGGCGGCGCAGCTGCGGCGTGGGCGGTCACAATCGCCGGCGCGCAAGCGTTCATGTTCATTTGGTGCGTAGTCCTCCTTAGATGAAACCATGCGAAACTGGAGCACGCATGTCCACCACGATCCGACAATGACTGGCCAGCCATCTTCAGGCCGTGATAAGATGCCCGCCATGAGCCAGACACACACCGCACAACTCGGACCGTACACCGTCGGCGGCGACCGTCCACTGGTTTTGATCGCAGGTCCCTGCGTGATCGAAAGCGCCGACCACGCGTTATCGCTCGCCGAACGTATCAGCACGATCGCCCGGCAGGTCGGATTGCCGTACGTCTTCAAGGCCAGCTACGACAAGGCCAACAGGTCGAGCATCAACTCTTTCCGCGGTCCAGGGCTGGCCGACGGGCTACCGATCCTTGCGCGCGTCCGAGAAAAGGTAGGCGTGCCGGTCCTGTCCGACATTCACGAGCCCGCCCAGGCGGCGCCGGCAGGGGAGGTGCTGGACTGCTTGCAGATTCCCGCCTTCCTGTGTCGTCAAACGGATCTACTCGTCGCTGCCGCCGCCACTGGGCGCTGCGTAAACGTCAAAAAGGGCCAGTTCTTGGCTCCGGACAAGATGCGTCTGGTCGCCGAGAAAGTCCGTGAGTCCGGCAACGCCAACGTAATGCTGACGGATCGCGGGACGTTCTTCGGGTACGAACGCCTGATTAACGACTTCACCGGCCTGGCCGTGATGCGCGGCTTCGCGCCCGTGGTTTTCGATGCGACCCATTCGGTGCAATATCCCGGCGGGGCCGGTGTTGTGACGGGGGGGCAGCGTGGGCACATCCCGCTGCTGGTGCGTGCCGCCGTCGCCGTCGGCATCGATGCCCTGTTCCTGGAGGTCCACGACGACCCGGACCACGCCAGGAGCGACGCGGCCACCGTTTGGCCGCTCGACCGACTCCAACCCCTCCTGGAGACCGTTCAACGCATTCGCGAAGCCCTGTAGCGGCGGACGCGGGAGAACGCAATGTCCTACTGGCACCGCCTGCACCGTACTCCCGCCCTGGTACGCTGGCCGCTGAAGCTGCTGGTGTTCCTGGTGGTAACGGGGCTGGTGCTGTACCCGAAGGTGTGGCTGCTTCCGACCTGGCTGCACCGGCTCGGCGATCTGGATAGCGTGCTCGACCCGCAAAACGCCGGCTTGGCGCCGCTTGAGAACGAGGTCAGCGAGCTCCTGGCGAAAGAACCTCCCGAGAAGGCTGCCAACCCGAAGGCCGTACTGGAGCTTGCGCAGAAAGTGGTCCTGAAGCACGTTCCATACGCCTGGGATTGGGATACCTGGGGCGTTTTTGATTACGTGCCGACGGTTGCGGAAGTGCTCAGCAAGGGGCATGAGGATTGCGACGGCAGGGCGGTGGTAGCGGCTTCTCTGCTGCGGCGAATGGGACGCGAAGCCTGGCTCGTTTCAGACCTCAAGCACGTATGGGTCGAGACGCCCGACGGGGCCACCATGGGCCCCGGCGACGGCAAGCCGACGATCACCGGCGGCAAGCCAGGTAAGCCGGAGGAGCCGATGCTGTACCGGGCGGTTGCGACTCTTCGAAACCTGGGCCGCGGGCTGACGTTTGGCATCGCGGTGTTTCCGATGGTGCGTGTGCTGATGATCTGGCTGGCGCTATGTGCATGTCTTGCGCATCCGTGGTCGTCGCCGACCCGGCGGGTGGCGGGGAGCCTTTTGCTGCTGGCGGCGATTGCGCTATTGCACGATGCGAAGCCGGCTGCCTCGGGGCTGGCGCAAGATCCACGCCTTGCTTGGGTGGCGTGGATGACCGCGGCGGCGGGAATCGTCCTGCTGGCTGTCAAATCGGGCGTGAGGCGCCAGCGTGACGCTGCTGCTGAATCACCGGCAGCGGGTGCAATTCGCCCCGATTGAGCCCTGGACAGACGCGTCCGGTAGCTTCCCAGCTTCTGTTGGATTTCAGGTTCGAGGCCCAGAACGGCCACGTTCGGCACTGCACCGGGCGTGCCCTGTGGATGCGGCAACCGGTTGTGCCGTCCGGCCGCCGATCCAGGAACTCACAATCTCCGCCATCCAATTCGAGCAGACTCCGTCGCGATCCGATTGTGCGCGTATGGCGGTCGGTGAATTCGTCGGGTGTTAGCCCAACCTGTCGGGCGATGGCGGCGACTTCCTCCTTGCTGACCCAGACGTAGCCGGGCGGACCGCTGCAACAGTTGCCGCAGCGCGTACACTGGAATCGCAAGCCGTCGGCGTACCAGGGTTGACTAGGCATGGGCGTCTCTCGTGCGTTATTGGAGCGTTCACCGGTCCGCCTCTGACGGCCGGACTACCGGGAGTATACTCTCCTCCCGCGGGGTCCATCGGATTCTAGCAAAAGCGCCGCGGGTGGTGCGGCGTGCGGCGGCGCGGAAGCGGCGGCGAAGAGTTGTTTTTTTGGTTGCCAAAAGGTCTTGACGTAACGCAACTCGTTGCTAATCTGCCCGCGCAGTGGATCAATCCTTGAATGACGAGGAGCAGCGGGATGTTCGCAGTAATGACTGAGAGTGAGCGTAGGCAAGGAGGTGCCGAAGTCGCGGTCCTGACGCCTGGGGATAACGAGTTCGCAAGCACCGATGTCGATGTCGAGGAAGAGCGTTCCTGGTTTGCGTGCGGCCCAGACGAGTGGGGCGCCGGCGCCTTGGGCACGCGCGCGGACGGGCGTCGCCGTGCCGACAACGAGGACGAGGAAGAGGACTTCGACGAATTCGAAGACGACGATGACGATGCCGACGTGGATGACGACGAGGAGTTCGAAGAGGACTTCGACGACGACGATGACTTTGACGACGAGTTTGAGTACGAGGAAAGCGACGACTAGCAGCCCCTGACGCGGCGCGGCCGCGTACGGGGCGGACCGCCCGCGATCCCATGTGCCCGCGTCTCCCGCCTGCTATCTCATGGTGGCCGATATCGCCGGTCTGCCGTCGGTTTTGTGCCGCCGAGCGCTTCAGTCGCCGCGGCCAGCCCGTCGATAACGGGGATCATGAGCAAGGCACCAGCACTGTCTGAAAAAGATCGGCGCGCGCCGACGGACGCCGGCGAGCGTACCGAGTCTGATCGTCGTTCGGCCGCGGGTAATGACCGGCGTGACATGGTCGACCGCCGCTCGGGGCTTGACCGCCGGCGTGGTCCTGGTCGGCGTCTGACGGATTATCGGCGTGAGGCCCAAGAGGGCCACATGAACGAGGAGCAGTTGGCCTTCATTCTCGCCATGGAGGAGTACAAGGCCACCAATAACTGCCCCTTCCCGACGTGGACCGATGTCCTCGATGTGGCGTTGTATCTTGGCTACCGCAAGGTAGCCCCGATCGGCGAGCACCGCTTGACCGGGAGCAGTTACGACGCCGGCGCCGATAACGACGATGTCGATCGAATCTGTGACGCTTAGACGGCGACACCCGCGACTACCAGTCACAACGTCACCTGACACACAGGCAGTTCATTCCCCGTCTGCGGCGTGAGTCCCGCACACAACGTTTTGCATTACCTCGTTCCCCGGATTTACCCGATAGGAACAGTCGGTGGCGTGGTCGAATGTTGCCCACCCAGCCGCCTTTCTGACCCGCTGAGGTTACGTCCTTGCGTCACACGCGCCGACGACAATACGCGGCTCTCATCCGGAACCGACGCCGTCCACGGACGGAACGCCGGCGGGGGGAGTTGCTGGCGCCGCGTTTGCGGTGCGATCGCGTGAACGCGTTGCGTGCCATTGTCTGGACCGGCAACTACGTTACGCCACAGAGGTTGGCACAGGCGAGCGTCAGTCTCTGCCTGGCCCTGCGTCACCAGTAGGGCCAGCGGCAGCGTCCGCACACCGGTTACTCCGCGCAGCAGGCCGACCAGCCCAGTCCGGGCCCTCGATCATCCGACAACCCGGAGTTATCACGCCTTGGCGCGGGCAGCGTCAGCACGCGGAACTAGACAGGGCTTGATGGCCCGACGCTTGACAGGCGTGGTCCGACGGATTACGGTTGCCCGGATATGAAGTGTGTCGCAAAGTGACGCGCACCGGCGTGCGCCCGGGTGGATTGCGTCGATATCGGCATAGGTCCAGGTTGGGAGTCGTTCATGCTTCCGGTTAC
>JAFGRR010000160.1 GCA_016935035.1 Phycisphaerae bacterium
AGGTGCGGATCCAGAACATATCCGTCGAACAGGGGCACGATCCGTTCCGCCAGCAGGTAGCCGTGCGCGTAACCGGCCTCGGCCGGCGTGCCCCAGAGATCGAGCACGCTCAGCCCGTCGTGCTCTGAGAGCCGACCACATATCGGGCGTGTCGGCGCGCCGGCGGCCGTGGAGCAGAGCATTGTCGCCAGGAATAGCGAGACAACGCGTGTGCCGGGGTGTTTCTGGCTTTCTTGACGCACGTGCATTCCCTCGTGATGGGCGGCTGGGATAGGATGGCGAGGCACCGGTTGTCCGGACCACGCTGTTCACCCTAGAATAGCCGGTACCGTTCTACGTGCACAAGACGAGGGACAATCCGGCTTGGCCTTATAGCCTGAGGGTAGTGCAGCGATGGCGACGACACTGTCGGATGACCACCAATTGTTGATTGACGCGGTCCGTGATTATGCCCGGGCCGAGTTGATCAGTCGCGACGCCGAGTGGGACCGCACGGAGAGTTCGTGCTGTGCGGACCTGACCCAGCTCTACGAGATGGGTTTGATGGCGCTGCGCGTGCCGGAGTCCGACGGCGGACTGGCGTGCCCGATGCTGCCGTACGCCCACATCATTCGCGAGTTGGCGTACGCGTCGCCGGCCGTAGCGGTGACCGTGGCGGTGCATTCAATGGTCTGCGAGGTGATCCGCATGTTCGCCGACGAGAGCGTGCGCGACAAGATCCTATCGAGCTTGGCGATGGGCGGGCACCTGTCGGCGTTCGCGATCAGCGAGGCTAACAGTGGCAGTGACCCGGCCGCCGCCCGTACGCGCGCCGAAAAGGTGGACGGTGGCTGGCGCCTTAACGGGACCAAGATGTGGGTCACCAACGGAATAGCGGGACGCTGGTTCATCGTGCTGGCGCGCACCAGCCGGCGCGAGGATGAGCGAGATCTGTCAATGCTCCTGATGGATGCCGAGCAGGACGGCGTCACGCGCCGCGCGATTCACGGCAAGATGGGCATCCGCGGCTCGGAGACCGCCGAACTCAGCCTCGAAGACGTTTTTGTGCCGGACGAGCACATGTTGGGCAGGCCGGGGCAGGGGTTGAACGTGGCGTTGTCGGCGCTGGATGGCGGGCGGATCGGTATCGCGGCCCAAGCGGTTGGCATTGCCGAGGCCTGCCTCGACGCGATGGTGAGCTATTCGCGCGAGCGCGAGCAGTTCAAACGCCCAATCTCGAAGTTCGAGGCGATCCAGTGGATGATTGCCGACAGCCAGACCGAGATCGCCGCCGCCACCCTGCTGTTCGAGCGTGCCGCCGAGTTGAAGGAATCCGGTCAGCCGTTCACCAGCGAATCGGCGATGGCCAAGTTGTACGCCAGCGAGATGGCCAACCGCGTAGCCTACCGCGCGGTTCAGGTGCATGGGGGCTATGGCTTCGTGAACGAGTTTCGCGTTGAGCAGCTCTATCGCGATGCGCGTGTCACGACGATCTACGAGGGCACTAGCGAGATTCAGCGCTATGTCATCGCCCGTGAGGTGCTACGCAAGTTCGACGAGGCGTAGGACGCGCGGCTGAGCACCGCGTCATCAGATCACGATTCGCCCATCGCGGCGCCCGCCCACGTCATACGCGTCGATCATTCCGTAGATCCACACGATCGGCCAGAGCAGGAATCCGATCAGCACCCACATGAGCGCGATGTTTACGGCCTGCACGGCCATCAGCAGTAGGCCCTTGATGATCTGCCCGTTGTAGATCTGCCCCAGCCCGGTGAGAAAGAAGCTGAGGATAGCGGCAATACCGGCGTGACTCATACTGCACCTCCTGCCCGGCGAATCGCCGTGCTGTTCTTGGGGTCTTCGCGAGCCGGACCCGATTATTCGCCACGCCACCAGCCGATAACAAGGACCCGGGCCGCCGCCCTCATTGGAACGCACGATCGTCCTTGTATGCGCCGGCCGACAAGGGATAATGGACGGTCTGTCACCAACTCGTCGGGCCGCGCGGCGCTGTGTATTCCGTCGCGTGGATTTCGGCGAAGCGCACCGGAGCAGTCATGAGCAAGCGACCAGCAGGCGTCGGATTCGGCTGGGGGGCACGTTCGGCCGGCAAAAGCGGGGGCTGGGGCGCCCACGGTTTCGTGGCCCCGCCGCCGACACAGGATCTCAATGTCGTTCGCGCCGAGTCGTTGGTTAGTCCGCGCGACGTGAAGCGTGCCCTGCCGATGACGGCACCCGCCAATCGGACGATCGTAGCGAGCCGCGAGGTCATCAAGGCGATCCTGAGCCAGTGCGATCGACGCCTGCTCGCTATCGTGGGTCCCTGTTCCATTCATGACGAAGGCGCCGCGCTGGAGTACGCCAACCGGCTCGCCGCCCTGCGACAACGCGTGGGCGACCAGTTATACCTTGTCATGCGCGTTTATTTCGAGAAGCCGCGCACCACCGTCGGCTGGAAGGGCCTGATCTACGACCCGAATCTCGACGGCACCTTCGACATGGAAGCCGGGATTCGCAAGGGGCGGCGGATTCTGCTGTCGATTACCGAGATGGGCGTGCCGACCGGGACCGAAATGCTCGACCCGATTTCGCCGCAATACATCGCCGACCTCATCAGTTGGTCGGCGATCGGCGCACGTACGACCGAGTCGCAGACTCATCGCCAGATGGCCAGCGGTCTGTCCATGCCGGTTGGCTTCAAGAACGGCACCGATGGCAACCTTCAGATCGCGATCGACGCGCTGGGTTCCTCGCGCCACTCGCATGGTTTCCTGGGCATCGACGAGGATGGTCAGACGGCGATAATCCGCACGCGTGGAAACCCCTGGGGCCACGTCATCCTGCGCGGCGGCAAGAACGCGACGAATTACGACGCGTCGAGCATCGCCGCCGCCGCCGAAGCGCTGCGCCAAGCCGATCTGCCGAGTGTGATCATGGTCGATTGCAGCCATGCCAACGCGGCCAAGCAATACCGCAACCAGTCGCGCGTCTGGCGTGATGTCGTGGCTCAACGCCTGGCCGGGAATGACTCCATCGTCGGGATGATGCTGGAAAGCAACCTGGTCGAGGGCAACCAATCGCTCGGCGGCGACCCAGCGAAGCTGCGCTATGGCGTCTCGATTACGGACGAGTGCATCGGCTGGGACGAAACCGAGGCCCTGATCCGCGAAGCCGCGGCCCAGTTGGCCGGCTAGCGATCCGCAAGAACCATTCGCAAGTTCAAAGCAGCGCACGCTGCGCGCGCCAATAATCCTCGCGCGCATCCACCGACACTATCCGGAAATCCGGCAGCACCAGCGCCGTCAGGCAACCACCATAGACGCAGCCAGTGTCGATCCCGTAGACGCGTCCATCTCGAATCAGCGGCGTGCGCATCTTGTCGTAGTCGTGATGGCCGACGACCAGCGGCTTGGGACCATCGTATAGGTCATACCACGGCTCGCCGAGCCTGCCTTGGAGATGCGTCTCGCCGTCCGCCAGTCCTAGCAGCACGGCCATCCGCTGATCGGCACGCTCCACGCCCGGCTCCCAAGCCCCATGCACAACCAGCGCGTCCGGCGTCTCAATCACGAGCGGCAGGGCGGCCATGAAATCGACCCACTCGTCGTATCTTTCGGCGAGCGCGCGACGAGTGAGGATGTACGCCGGCTTTGCCTTGGTGTCGTCGGTAAGCCGCCAGCCGGTATGCCCGTGCTCAACATTGCCCATGACGCTGCGGGCCGCCGGTTCATCACGGAAGAAGCGCAGGACTGCCTCGGGCCGTGGTCCGCGATTGACCAGGTCGCCAACCGCTATGATCTCGTCGCCCTCGACCGGTGAAACCGCGTCCAGTAGCTCGCACAGCTCGTGCTCGCACCCGTGAATGTCGCCTATGATGATCTGTCGCGGCATGCCGGTAGAATAACGCGCCGCCCGAGCCATTGGACGGGAGACGCATGGCACGCACATTGTCTGACAAGGTCATCATCATCACCGGAGCTTCCAGCGGCATCGGCGCGGCCACGGCGCTCGCCTGCGCAGACGCCGGCATGCATGTGGTTCTAAACGGCCGCGACACGGCCCGGCTTGACCACGTCGCCGCGCAGGTCCGCGCGCGGGGCCGGCTGGCTGAGACAGTAGTGGGTGACGTGACGGAAGCCGGCATGTCGGCAAGACTGCTCGACGCCGCGTTTGCATGCCACGGACGCTTCGATGTGGTCTTCGCCAACGCCGGCTATGGCCTGAAGCAGCCGACGCACGAGTTGCCCGAGGCCGATCTGCGTCACATCTTCGACGTGAACTTCTTTGCCGCGACCGACCTGCTGTGCGAGGCGGCACGGCGGCTGATCGCCGAGCGGCGTGGTGGGCATCTGTTGATGTGCTCCAGTTGCCTGGCAGTGTTCACAATGCCGGGTTTCGCCGCTTATTCAGCCAGCAAGGCCGCGCAGCATCACGTGTGCCGGTCGATGCGCATGGATCTGCGGACCTTCGGCATCGAGGTTTCCTCGGTGCACCCCATTGGCACCGATACAGGTTTTGTCGAAGTCGCAACCGTGGCGAGCAAGCGTCTCGGCGGCAACCTGCCCATGCACGTCGGGCCGCGTTGGATGATGCAGCGGCCCGAAACCGTTGCACGGGCGGTCGTGCGCTGCCTGCGCCGGCCGAATCCGGAAGTGTGGACCAGCTTCAGTGTTCGCCTGGCGGCGGGACTGATGCGTGTGTGTCCGCGGCTGATGGACCTGGTGGCACGGCTTGGTCAGGCGCGACAGTCACGGCAGCCTTGACGAATGGTGCGATGTTGGCGCGGTTCCATTCGTAGCTGAAGAGCTGCACATGGCTGCCATCCTGCGACAACCCCCAGTTCTTTGACTGCCAGCCTCGCTGCATGAAGTGGGCGCGTTGCGTCTCATCGGGGACGGCCCTGAGCACGTCAAAGCCGATCTTGCCGCATGAATCTCCGTGTTTGCGCTCCATCGTGCCCCAGACGGTCGTGCCGGCACCGAGAATGAGCCAGTCCGCCGGCGAATACAGGTTGACGAGCTTCCCATCGACGCGCCGCAGCACTTCAGTCAGGTCATAGTCCGGGCTGAGTGCGGCCTGGGCGAGTACGACGTTTCGCAGGTGAATATCCGGCGGAAGAGCCTCGGCGGCAAACACGGCCATCCCGCCGCCGCCCGAATAGCCCACCAGGTCGATCGTCGCCTTGGGATGTGCGGCGCGGTAATCGACAATGCTCTGGGCCAACTCGGCAGCCTTGCGCCGATTGCCGGCGTAGTCCATCAGATTCGCCATGCCGGAGATACGTTGCCAATCGAAGAAACGGATGGCCTGAGTGGTTCCGCCGTCGCGCATCGCGCGATATTGCGGGCGCATGATCTGCGGCCCGCCCTCGATTCCCGGAAACACCATGACTAGGCCGCGTTCGAGTTCGTGCATCGTGGGTGCCGGAGGATTGAAACAGCCGGCGCAGCAGGCGAGTACCGATGGAAGAGTGGCAACGCCGACGCGCCGCAACCAAGATGACATCATTTCAACACCCCGTGTGTCCAAAACCGCCCGTGTCACGCGCGGTCCCGCTCAACTCGCGGACCTCGCACACTTCCACATGCTCCACCTTGTTGATGACAAGCTGGGCGAAGCGCATGCCGCGCTCGATCGTGTACGGCTCGCGCGAGCAATTCGCCAGCACGACCTTCAGTTCGCCCCGATAGTCCGCGTCGATCGTGCCAGGTGCGTTCGGCAGCATCAGCCCATGTCGCAAGGCCAGCCCGCTGCGCGCCCGCACCTGACCCTCATAACCCGGCGGAATCTCCATGAACAGGCCCGTCGGAACCAGCTTGATCTCGCCTGGCGCAATCGTGATCGGCTCGGTGTTCGAGGCATACAGGTCCAGCCCTGCCGCGTGCTCCGACATGTATTGCGGCAGCGGCAGGTCATCAAGCCCCTCGGCCCGGAGGATCTTCAATACTGGCTTCACGATGGTGTCCTCTTCGGCGATGATCGCCATGGCGCCACGCCCGGGAATCTCAACTCAGCCCGCGATCGATTGCCAACCGACCGATGATAGCGAAGTATACCCTCGCGTGTGGCTTGACACAGTGGCTGCCGCGCCGCGCAATACCGGAACAGGCACCCGATGAGGATAAGCCAGTGGCTGAACTGATCGACCTGGGTCCGCTGACACTCGTGCGTGATGGTGACCATGCCACGATCACGTTCGCGCAGCCCGACGCCACTATTCTCGAGGTTCCCGAGCATTACGAGGATGAACTGCACGCCGCACTTGACCCCCTGCTGGCGGACGGTGTGTCGTTCGCCGTGGATTTGGCCGGCCGCCGGGCCATCAGTAGCCGCCAACTCGGGCTCATGCTGACGCTACAGAAGACGGTTCGGAAGCGGCAGCCGCTCCTGACCCTGCGCGGCGTGACCACCGGCGTTCAACGCGTACTGGAGATAACACGCACGGCGCAGTTCTTCGAGTTTCGTGACTAGACCATCCGTTTGTGCTGGAAAGCACACGTCTCACGGCTGTTCATAGTCTTCGTCTGTCGAGATGTAGCCGAGCGTGCGCAGCCGCGCGAGCACTTCGGGAGAGAGTTGCGTTCCTTGCGATGTGCCGGACGTCTTGGCCGCCATCAACGTGAACGCCGCCTTCAAATCGTTGAGTAACTGATCCCGCAGCTCGCCGTTGTTACCGCCTATGTCATTCTGTTCGCGTGGGTCCTGCTTCAGGTCGTAGAGCCGCACAGTGCTGCCTGGTCCGACGATGAGCTTATGCCCGTCGTGCAGCCATCCGCGGAACGGCGGCCCCCAGAAATTGCCCTCCAAGAGAATCGGCCGTGCTGTTTCCGTCGGCTGCGCGATCGTGTCCAGCAGGCTGTGCCCCGTGAACGCGGGATCAACCTTGACACCGGTCAGCGCACACAGCGTCGGCGCCACGTCGATCAATCCGACCGGTGTTTGCACCAGACTGGGTTGCACACGGCCGGGCATGCGAATCATCAACGGCACATGCATGAGCTCTTCATACAGCGTGTGCCCGTGCTCGAAGCCGCCGTGATCGAGAAACTCCTCACCATGGTCGGCGACAAACACCACCACCGTGGATGATTTCAGCCCCATCTCGTCCACCGCATCGAGCAATCGTCCCACCTGCTGATCGGTGTACGCGATTTCGCCGTCGTAGAGATGCTCGGCCCTGCGGATCGTCGCATCATCGAATCGGATCTTCCCGTCCCGATACGCGACAATCTCGGCCACCGTCCCGAATATCCAGTTGCGATTGTCACGGTCCTCGGGAGCGGCCAGCTGTTCCCGAAATTCCAGCGGCGGGTCGTACACCAGGTGCGGATCAAAGTAGTGCACCATCATGAAGAACGGCGCTTCGTGCCTCTGCTTCATCCACGCCACCGCCGCGTCGGTTGTCCGTGCCGCATCACGTACCAGCCGGTTGTCGTTGCGGACTTCGTGATCGAAGTGATCAAAACCCTGGGCCATGCCGAAGGTTTGCGTCAGGAAATCAACGTTGACGATCGCCGCCGTTTCGTAGCCGGCGTCCTTGAAGCACTCGGCGATTGTCCGCGCGTCGTCAGGAAGCGGCCGAAAGCGCCCCAGTTGTCCGCCGGCGTGATGCTGCGGCGGAGTCTGAGACGTGAAAAGTGAGGCGAACGACGGCAGTGTCCACGGCGCGTGCGCGTACGCCCACCCAAAGTGCGCACTTTCCTTGGCCAAGGCGTCGATGTTGGGCGAAGCGCCCAGGTCACTGTCATAACACCCGAGCTTGTCGGCTCGTAGCGTGTCAACGGCGATGATCAGGACGTTCGGCCCCGTCGGCTTCTGTGGCGGCTTGTCGCACCCATTGCCCAGCAGAACCAGAGGCAGAACCAGCCACACCAAGCGGCAACATGTGCGCATCAGGATGCTCCTCCGACAGGGGTATGTGCCGATATACACCGTGAGCACGCGAAAAAACCAGTCTAACGTGCCGCCCCTGAATTCTCTATCGGCCGGCGCGCTGTTCGCGCGTACATGCTTCGTGACGCTATGGAAGTGGCCCTGGCCCGGGCCGTGTTGCCCGCTGGCGGCGCATGCTCCGTCACTTCCGCACCAGCAGGCGGCGCCAGCCGCGTGGCGGCTGCTCGATGGTCTGAGGCTGTGACACCAGGCGGATGTCCTCGATCGTGTAGAAACACGTCTTGTCCAGCTCGCGCGCTGTCGCCAGTAGCCGGCGTACGCCGCGGCGCGGAGTGTTGACGAAAAGCTCCAGCACCGCGCCATCGCGCCCGTGGCCGACGTACTGTGTCACGCCAAAGCCCAACTCACGCAGGTCGGCGGCCACCAGTGGATTGCGTGTGAAGATCCGCACCGCCTGTTGGCCGAGCGCGAACCAGTTCTCGATCACCAGGCCGACGTAAGACCCCGTCGCGTATCCCAGCGACCACGCCATGATGTTCAAGACGTTCTGGTTCTGCACCTCGGCGAAGACTCGCGAGACCGCGAGGATCCAGACCAGCGACTCGCCGAAGCCAAGCCCCCAGGCCAGTCCGCGCCGGCCGTTCACGATCGCGATCGTACGCAGTGTGGCCAGCGAAACATCGACAATCCGAGCGGAGAAGATCAACCCGGCGAGCAATACTGCCATCAACATCGGTACATCCTTAGAGGGTCAAACGCCGTCGCACCCGACGCCGGCCACACCGGCGCGGCGCGCAGCCCAGCAGCATACCGCGCATCTCGACAATTGCACTCGGTGGCCCAAGAGCTGCGGCATCACCGTTGCCGCGCCCGGCAGCAGCAGCCCGATCACACTGCGGAAACCCGCTTCTCCTTGTCAACCCAAACAAAAAGCTCACACGCCGGCGCGGTCATGCGGTAGGCGTGTGAGCGGCGGACCGGCGCTTACAGCACCGAAACAACTCTTTACAAAACCATGCGGTCTACATACCAGCGATCGTTATGTCACCAAGTGTCGTCTCCGCAGTCACCACGCCGCCACCGCCGTTCATTGTCGCCGAAATGTGAGTCGGCGTGACGTAATCCGGCTCGGCCACGGTGTTGGTCAGCGAGAAACCCTCCAGCGAACCGGAGATGACGCCAATCGCGGTCTCGAGGTCCAGATCGCCCTCGAAGTCCATCGGGATCGTCAGGTCGATGGATCCCGTTACAACATCAATTGCGACCGTCCCTTCGTCGGGCGGGCTGACACTGACCACCACATCCACATCGCCGGCGACGATATCGAGTTCGCCGGACAGGTCGTCAATCGTCAAATTGCCGCTGGACTGCTCGATCTGAATGTCGCCCTCGACGGTTGTCATCTCGATGTCACCGTCTTCCAGGTCGATGTCGATGTTACCCTCGATCTCCGAGAGCATCAGATCGCCGCTGGCGATTATCACGTCGACGTCCTCCGTGTTTCCGGTGATGGTCACATCCCCGGTGCCAACCTCGATCTCCAGCACGACGCCGTCCGGCAGCTCGATCTCGACATCAGCGCCGCCGAACCAGTCCTCGCTAGTTGTCCCGCTAATGCTCAGCGTGACGACGTCGGAGTCGGATTCCGACTCGACCAGCTCGACGGAGAACTCCGCCAGGTTGGCCTCGGCATCCTCGGTCGTATCGCCGTACGCCGTGATGACGCCTTCAATCGTGACCTCGTCGGCATCCGAATCGACGACGATGGTTACATCACCGATGGGCCAGTCGATCTTCAATGTGGTGATGTCTTCTGATCTGGTTTCGGAGAAATCCGCCGTGGCTTTCTCCGCGTAGGGGTTCGTATCGCTGATGCAGCCCGCCAGCAACACCAATATCGACGCCAGTATCGACATTCCGATTTCGCGCATCTGATACTCCTGCCTGATAAGGACCCCGCGCTGCCACGATGCCACTCCGCACGATAGCCACGGCGCCAACGGATCTTCTGGTGGGGCTCACGCTGCGGGCTCTCCGCGTACCAGCATTGTTAGCTGATGCGTCAAGCCCGCCCAAGAGTCGCCGCGCACCTCGGATTGATGAGCCGGTGCCACGCACACGGCAGCGCGCATAGAGCGGCCCGCGCAACCATGGATGATCGCGCGGGCCAAAAACGGAATCAGGGACGTTCCGTGTCTGATTTCGACAATCCCGTGTTCAGGCGGCCAGCACCTCTTCCTCCATCGCCAGCCGCAGCTTATCCAGCGCCTTGTTCTGAATCTGGCGTACGCGTTCTTTTGTCACGCCGATCATCTCCGCGACCTGCTTGAGTGTCTTCAACCGCGAACTATCCGTCCCATCACCCTGGCCGCCGAGATTGAACCTGGCATTCAGCACGCGTTGCTCGATTTCGCTCAGGCCGGCGACATTCTCGCCGAGCACCGCCTTCAGCCCGTCGACGCAATCGAGCTCGACCTCTTCACGCAGGCGCTCAGCGTGGTCGCTCTTCTCGAGGGCCGGGTCGAATTCGGTCGGAACCATGCCGCGGTAGCGAATGGACTTGGCCGACAGGCTCGAGAAGCTGCTGAGAATGGCACGGCAGGCGTAGGTGCTGAACTTGAAGCCGCGGGCGCAGTCGAACTTGTCCACGCTACGCAGCAGTGCCAGGTTGCCCTCGCAGATCATGTCGCCGATCTCGACGCCCATGGTCTTGGTACGTTTGGCCATCGCGGGCACGAGCGACAAATTGGCCTCAATGATGTGGGTTCGAGTGGCCAGCGCCCGCCGCGTCCAGCGCAGCAACTCGCGCGCTGCCGCCAGCGTCAGCCGCCTTCCAGCCATGTCGCGCACGACGCGCATGGCACGATAGCGGCAGTAGTTCAGGCACAGGAAAAGCTCCTGCTCCTCATCGACGCTCAACGATTTGGTCGAGGAGGCCGCCGGCATGTCCGGGTCCTGCCCCATGACCGCTGGTGCCGGCTGCTCGTCCGCGAGCAGCGGTCTCAGGATCGCGTCCTCGGACCGAATCCGCGAGAAGGAGCTGTTGAACACGCATTCCATCGGCTCGGCCAGGACCTTTTCCAGGGTCTCTATATCATCGGCATCTAGGTTGCGCAAAGCCGACGGTATGGGCATTAGAGCCTTCGGGTCCAGCTTGCGCAACGAAGCGCCTCGTGGGCGAACCTCGCGCTCCTCGGTCTCGCCGACTGGCTCTCCGTTCGTACCAGCCACTGACACGCGTCTCGTCCGACGCATTCGCTCGGTGTTACTAGTTGATTTCATGGCGGCTCGCCTTTCCGTTCGCTGTATTTGGCTCGAACGCCCCGGTGTGGGCTTGGCCCGCAACCAAGTCGGATTCTCGTCTGGCTCAGCAGGTCACGCCGGCCCCGACACCTTCCCTGCGCTCGACCGTTGTAAAGGACACAAGTTTAATCCCATTTACTGGGAAAATTTTTTCCCTGAGCGATTGAACTCCGCGTCTGGCTACTACAATTCCGTGCGTCGTAAGAACACCTCTGCTTTCGCCCGGCGTCGTGTAACCCATAAGAGTCCGTCCCTATTTGTAAGCCGTCCAATAAAGCATTAGCCACTAAAGCCTGTTACGCCAATAAATCTCAGCGGTTCACGCCGCCGCCGGCAATACTCCTCAAACGACGGTAGTACAATTAGTACTTCATAAGTACTATAACACGGGCTGTTGGCCGCGCCAAGAGGATCCGCACTATTTTAGTGCCGTAACCGGTTCTGGCCCTGGGAGGGCCGGCTGGCTGGCCTCCCTGGGCCCGCCTCCGAACATCCCGGCCCACCCCCGAGTTCAGTGTCAAATCGACGCCGATAGTAGCTACAATAGGGCGAATCCGGGGCCAACCCTCGGCGTCGCGCCGTGGGAGTAGAGCATGTCTGTACGCAAACCGGTGTCATTCGGATCAAGTCACTGCCAGCGCGCGTTCACGCTGATCGAGCTGCTGGTGGTTGTGGCCATCATCGCGCTGCTGATCTCGATCCTGATCCCAAGCCTGCGTCAGGCCCGCGCCCAGGCCTACCGGACAAAATGTGCCACCAATCAGCGGCAGATCGCGGCCGGATGGACGTATTACCTGGAGGACCACAACGACTTCTTCATGTGGCCGGGCATTGCCTCGAACCCGCACTACTTCTTCGGCGGCAAGAAGGAAATCGCGGACTACAGCCTATATGGCGTACCACTTGAGGTGCGGCCGCTTAACCAGTATGTCAGCCTCGATCCGTCAGGGAACAAGGCCGCCGAGCTGTTCCACTGTCCAGCGGACAATGGCGCCAAGGGCTTTCAGCTATACGAGCAGTTTCCCGGCATTACGACTTATGACCTCTACGGCAACTGTTACCCGGCCAACGGGACGATCATGCACGGCCGCCCCGATCGGGCCTACATGAAGGACGAGCACCGCCCACCACTACGCCTGGTCGATGTGCGCATCCCGCCATCGCTTTTCGTGCTTGGCGGAGACCAGCAGCATCTGCTCGTCGGCAAGAGCCCGCTGCCATCCGGCAGAGTGCCCCGCGCCATCTGGCATGACAAAGAAGGCACGCACGTCAACCTAGCCTTCCTGGACGCCCATGTCGCATACATCAACATGAAACCGAGGGCGAGGGTTGGAGAGGTCGATCAGACTGGCAATTACAGCTACGAACTGGAATGGCTGCTGCCCGAGGAAGAAGACGGCGGGTAGCCCGCCGCCAATCTACCCCCCGAGCCCATCTGATTACTGCCGCATCATTCCCATCAGAGCCCGAGCGGCAGCGAGCGGGCATATTCCGAGCTGGTCTCGCATGAGCCATCCGTGATCTTGCGAGCGGCCCTTCAGCATTCCCTCCCACCGCCCGACAAGTCTCGACAGCCATCCCGCCTGTACTTTGGCCCGCCACCATGTTAGTTTCGTGGTTTATTCGCTAAGCCCTCCGTGTACCGTACAAGGAGTATCTCGGATGAAACGTCTACCCCAGTGGGGCGCGTTCGCGCTAGTGCTGACGGCCCTATTCGCCGCATCAACAGCCAGTGCCGCCGACGCCAAACTCTTTGACTATCAGCAGATCGAACTCGAAAACGGCCTTAAGGTCGTCACGCTTGAGGACTCCTCCTGCCCCGTCGTGGCGGTCCAGGTGTGGTATCACGTCGGCTCTCGCAACGAGCGCCCCGACCGCCAGGGCTTCGCCCACATGTTCGAGCACATGATGTTCCGCGGCACGGACCTGCTCGAACCCAAGGAGCACTCCGACCTGATCCAGAGCACTGGCGGTGATTGCAACGCCGGCACGTCATTCGACCACACTGCGTACATCAATCGACTGCCCGCCAACCAGATCGAGCTCGCTCTATGGCTCGAAGCCGAGCGAATGGCGTTCCTGGCCGTGAACCAGGAGAACTTTGACGTCGAGCGCAAGGTCGTCGAGGAAGAGTTGCGGATGTACCGCAACAACCCGTATGGCACGCTTGGCGACCAAGTGCTGGCCGCACTGTTCAAGGTCCATCCGTATCGCTGGATGGTCACCGGTCAGATTTCCCACCTGCGCGCCGCCAGTGTGCAGGAACTGCGGGACTTCTGGTCAACCTACTACGTTCCCAACAACGCGACCTTGGTCATTGTCGGCGCCGTCAAGCACGAGGACGCGCAGCGGATGGCGAAGGAGTACTTCGGTTGGATTACGCGCGGCGCCGACCCGCCCATTGTCGGCATTCACGAGCCAATGCCGACCGAGGCCCGCCGCGTCACTTTCAAGGAAGACAAAGCCCCGGCCCCGCTGGCGGGCATCATCTACCGCACGGTGCCGGCCGCACACCCGGACTACGTACCGCTGCAACTGCTAGCCACGATTCTCGGGGGTGGCGAGAGCAGCCGGCTCTATCGCGACCTGGTGGCCGACACTCAGGACGTCGCCATCGCGATGGCAATGGCCATGTCACTCGAAGACGACGGCATTCTGGCAGCCGCCGCGATTCTGCCGCCCTTCGGCGGCAAGCCGGTGGACGAAATCCTCGATAGCATCGCCGCCCACATCGAGCACTTCCGCGACGAGCCGGTGTCCGAGCGCGAACTGACGAAAGCCAAGAACCAGATGCTCACGGGCGTCGTGCTGCCTCAACTCAGCATCATGAGCAAGGCGGATGCCCTGGGCGAGGCGGCCACCACGCTGGGCGACGTGTCACGCGTCAACGATCAGCTTGAAGAGATCCGTGCCGTCACCGCCGCCGACATTCAACGCGTCGCCAATGAATACCTTGCCCCCGAACGCGCGTTGCGTGCCGATGTGAAGGCCAATCTGCTGGGCTCGCTGTTTGGCGGCAAGAAGGACGACGATGGCGAGGTGACCGCCGCACCAGAGGCCGAGGCTCCGCCGCCTGGACGTCCCGGCGTGGTCCGCCCCGCCGACTTCCCGACCGAGCCGCCGATCGCAGACCTGCTCGATGTCGACACCGAGCTTGACCTGAGCGAACACAAGCTGCCAAACGGTATGACCATCATCGTGGTGCCGAACCACGAAGTCCCGTACGTCACCGTGCAACTCGGCCTGCGCAGCGGGGCGTGGACCGAGGACAAGCCCGGCACGGCGTCGCTGGCACTCAGCATGCTGACCAAGGGCACGGACGCGCACGACGAAGGCCAGCTCGCCGACGAACTCGAAACATACGCCATCTCGCTCGGCGGCAACGCCGGCATGGACACCTGCTCGGTAACTCTTGGCTCCCTGACCGAGCAACTTGAACGCGGCATGGCGTTGATGGGCGAGGTGGTTCTCACGCCCACCTTCCCCGCCGACGAACTCGACAGAATGGTCAAGCAGTTGCGCACCGCTCTGGCAGTCGAGGAGTCGACACCCGAGTATTTTGCGGACCGTGAGCTGCGCCGGGCACTGTTCGGTGAGCACCCATATGCACGCGAGGCCGATCCCGAGAGTGCCGATCTCGGCAGGTTGTCGGTCGATGATCTGCGGCAGTGGTGGAAGACGTTCGCGCGGCCGGATGATGCGACGCTCATCTTCGCCGGCGACATCG
>JAFGRR010000161.1 GCA_016935035.1 Phycisphaerae bacterium
CACCACGGCCAGCCCGTCCGGTGATCATGGGACTCGATCCCGCTGAAGATCACCAGGAGGCCCGGCTTTCATAGTTTCTGCGGGGCGAAGATGCGTCGGCTGTCAGGGCGCCGTGATCCTGAACATGTACCGCTTTGTGGGAACGCGCCGGCGGGGTCGTCGGGGCCGCTGATTGGCGGTGCGGTTGGCACGGGGCGGTTGGTTACCGGTGCGGTTGGCGTGCGGGTTGCTGGTTTCCGGCGCCACATGGGGGTTGCGACGGCCTCCAGCGTCGCACGTGTGTCACTCCGGCTGCCGGGCCGGGGCGCGTTTGGGGCGGTGCGCTGGTGGGGTAGGGGATTGGCGGTGTAGTACGCCGATCAATCGCTTTAGCTCGGCTTGCGGGTCGCGGACCAGTTTGGCGGCGTGGGAGAGCCAGCGGCTGGTTTCGTCGCGGGCGGCGTCGGACCGCGTCTGGCGACTCGGGGCAGTTGATGTCGTTCCGCGGTCGGTGGCGTTGCACGTTGGCTGGGGACCGGGCGCCGCGAGGCTGGCCACTGCGCGTGTCGGCTCGGATTGAGAGACGGCGGATAGGTGCTCGGCTTCTTGCTGCAACTGAACTGGCATTGCATTCGCTCCTCTCGCACGCCCGTCGCCGGTCTGAGGCGGCCCGGTTTGTGACCGCGGTGGTCGGCCCGCGCTGACTACCGTCGAACCACTTGCGGCGAACGCCGCCGACGGGACGGAGACTCGTTACCCACCAGACGTTCGTCTCCGCTATAACAATCTTCACACATAAACGCCGGATATTCCGTGTATTCTCGTCGGATGCGGTGCGATGTCGTTGAGCGGCGAGGATTAGGGCGGCGATCGGCGGTCGGGAACGCGCTCGCCGAGGCGCGGGTACCTGCTATTGTGTACAAGTCAACCGTGGGGATGCTGACCGCGGGGTGGCCATCTGGCGGCATGAGGTGACCTATGGCGGATGCGAAAGCGGTTTGCGCGGGCGCCGGTGAGACGCCGGTCGAGAGCCCGCCGCGCCGAGGCAGCGGCTGGCTGGTTGTCATGGTCGGGCTGGCGTGCGCTCTGCTTGCGACGAACAACTGGTGCTTCGCGTTGGTGCCGGCGGCGTTGGCGGTCCTATGGTGCGACCTGGTAGTCCGCTGCGGCTGGCCGCGGCTTGGCCCGCGACTCGCGGTGGCGGGGGTGGTCGGTGTGGGGCTGGGGATCGCGCTGCGAGTCGGGCCGGATTGGGCGTTTGAGGAGGCCTTCGGGGTTGAGCGGCCGGCGGGCGTGAGCAACGTCTGGATTCGCCGGCACTACATCGGCGGTCCGGGCGAGCACGCGCTCATCATCGAGTTCACCGCCGACCCAGCGGCCCTGGCCAGGCTGACGACGCTCTACAAGCCCGACGCCAACAGCACGCGTGCCGAACAGTGGCGAGCCGCCGGCGGCACGTGGGAGGACGCCTGGAACATCTTCGGCCGAATGGCACCCATGCCGGCGCCGCGTGCGTCGTGGATGCGAATCAAACCGCTTGAGAACGCGGAAGTGTTTGATTATGGCGGCGTCATGCAAGTTGTCGGCAACTTGGTGCTGTTTCACGAACCGAGCACGGGCCGCTGCGTGGCGCTGCACATCAGATTCTGACAAAAGCGGGGCATACAACCATGATGCTTGCCGATGCGATCAACATGCCGCTGGTGGCGGTGCTTGGGTTGTTCACGTTTGGCCCGCTGACGCTCCTGGTGACGGCGGTCGAGTCGTTGGTGTTTCGGGTGTGTCTGAAGACGCGTTTTCGGCGTGTCTTTGTGCCGGTCCTGCTGGCCAACATCTGGTCGACGCTGGCGGGCGTGTTCGTGTGGATGTTCCAGGACGGCATCATCGCGGCGGCTGGTATTCGTGAGTCGATTCCGGCGTTTGCACACGGCTATCGCGGGGTGGCGCTGCTGCTGATCGGGCTCTACTTCGCCAAGTCGGTACTGGTCGAGGCGGTGTGCCTGGTGGAGCGAAGGTCGCGTAACCGCATTGAGCGCGGACGTGGCGCCGTGGTGCTGACGGTGCTGCTGGCGAACATGTGCAGTTACCTGATCGTCGGGCCGCTGTTCTACGTCACCACGCGACCGCATTTCGGCGGTCTGGAGACGACGTTCGACGCTTCGTGGACGGCAAACCCCGATTCGGTCATCTACTACATCGACCGCCACGACCAGTTCATCAAACGCAAGCACCTTGCAGATGTGGCCGTGGAGACACTCGTTCCATTCCCGGCGGTGGCGTTCATGATCAGCGGCGATGAGTCCACGGTCGCCTATCTCGATCCTGCTGGCAGCCTGTACGGGTATCGCCGCGGAGCCAGCGAACCCACCCTGGTGCGTACGAGTGATCGGAGTTTCAGCGGCGCGGTCAGCATTGCGCCTGACAACCGGCGGATTGCATATGTCGATTGTCCTGACGACGCGACCAGACGCCCTGGCGACGCCAAGTGGGAGTTGGTGGTCTTTGACCTTGATACTGGCGAGCGTGCTACGATCGCGGCGCCCGTTGTCCTGCGGTGGTCTCCGCCGATCGTCTGGTCGGCCACGGGCGACATTGTCTACACGTGGTACGCG
>JAFGRR010000009.1 GCA_016935035.1 Phycisphaerae bacterium
AGCTTCTACACCTTCCAGTCGATGAGCTACACGATCGACGTGTACCGCGGTCAGCTTCGCCCGACTGGCAACGTCCTGCACTTCTTCGCGTATCTGTCGATGTTCCCCCAGCTTGTCGCCGGCCCGATCGTGCGGGCCAGTCACCTGCTGCCGCAACTTGAATCCGTTCGACGCACGACCGAGACCGAGCGTTGGGAGGGGCTGCGGCTGGTGGTAGGGGGCTACTTCAAGAAGGTTGTCATCGCGGACAGTCTGGCCCCGGTTGTGAACGCCGCGTTCGGCTCGTCCGAACTGGTGCCGGCGGGCAGCTATTGGTGGGTCGTCACCGCCATGTTCGCGTGTCAGATCTACTGTGACTTTAGTGGTTACAGCGACATTGCGCGCGGGCTGGCGCGCTGGATGGGCTACGATTTCCCGCTCAACTTCAATCATCCGTACATCGCGACCGGCTTCCGCGATTTCTGGTCGCGCTGGCACATCTCGCTTTCGACCTGGTTCCGCGACTACGTATATATCCCGCTCGGCGGGTCACGCCGCGGACCGGCGGCGGCTCATGGCAACATGTGGGTGACCATGCTCGTCTCCGGGCTGTGGCACGGGGCGGCGTGGACGTTCGTCGTCTGGGGTGTCCTGCACGCCGCCTTCCTGTCGCTTGAGCGTTGGACACGCTGGCCTGAGCGACTGGGGCGGATCGCCGGCGGACACGTATTGGCTCTGGTGTTGACGCTGGCGGGCGTGTTGGTGGCTTGGGTGTTCTTCCGGGCGGAGTCGCTGGGGCAGGCACTCTCAATCGCCGGCCTGATGTTCGACCCGCGCACGTTCTCGGCGGAAGCCATCCGCCAGCACCTGCACTGGCGCGAGTTGCTGCTGGTGGCGATCGTTGCCGTTCGGCACGCGGCGTTCTTCCCGCACCTCCCGCGGGTGACCTGGCCGAACGTGGTCCCGGCGCGGGTCTGGCAGCCGGTAGCGGTGGCCACGCTGGTATGGGCGTGCGTGTTTCTGCGGGGCCCCGGCAGTGCGTTTATCTACTTCCAGTTCTAGGCGGAGTGGCGACAGGCGATGAAGGTCTTGTGGCACGAGCGAACAACCCAGGTTGTCGCACTTTCGCTGACGCTGATCGTTGCGACGGCCGTGCTGCGCAAGCCGTTGGTGGCGGGGCTGGAATCCGAGAACTACTGGGCCGCGAAGCTCGACTGGCGCGCACGGGCCGATTGTGTTCTCGCCGGTGACTCGCGCGTCGTGTACGCGCTGGCGCCGCGCGTGATCGAGACCCATCTCGCGGGTGCTCGAGTGCTCAACTACGGCTTCAACGCGGTGGCCTACTCGGTGCAGTACCTGGACGCGATCGAGTCCGTGATCGATCCGGCCAGCACGTGCCCGACCATAGTGCTGGGAATCACGCCGCATTCCCTGACGGGGCACGCGATGCAGCGCAGTGAGTATACCTGGCGGAGCGCGGCGGCAGGGCAACGGTCCGCGGCTGGACTGATGATCTCCAGGTGGCTGCGCTGGTGTAAGCCGATGCGGCTGGACACCCTGGCGCGTGAGCTCAACCCGGCCGAGACGTCCCCGCCGATCATGACCCTTTACGAGGATGGCTGGTTGGCATTCGCGCCGCCGAATGACTCGGCCGCCCGCCAGCTTCGGTGGTATGAGAACGCGTACGCCGATGGGCCCGTGGACGGTGCGGTTGTTGATGCGTTGCTGGAACGCGTGCGGCTGTGGGTGAAGTCTGGGATCGACGTGTATGGCTTCCGCCCGCCAACGAACGGTGCGATGCTGGCGCTGGAGGATCGGCTGAGTGGGCTCGATGAGCGGTGTTTCTCGAAGCGGTTTGAGGATGCCGGTGGGTATTGGCTCGATGTTGACCAACTGGCGTATCACTGCCCGGATGGCAGCCACCTGCACCGCGACGCGGCGACACGCTTTTCGGATGACATTGCGCGAGCGATGCAGGCGGCCGGCCATTCACGGCACGCGTCGGCCGTCGGCGAGTGATACTTGGCGTACGCCACACGAATCACGCGTCGCTCGTGCTGGACAATCTGCGCCCCGACGCAACCGGCCGGGCGACCGTGATCATGGAAAACAGGCCATTCAACGCGTTACCGGACCTGCTGGTGACCGTTTATGGACTGGAGCGTTCTCGGCAGGTCCCAAAAAGACTGATGCCCGTCGGCGCAACGCGGATCAACCCTCATCGTCACACGTTGCCTTACGTTTGGTATTCTCGCGGAATCGGTGTCTTGGGGCTGCGTTAAGAGGCCGGACAATATCGGAAACTAATCAACACCCGCCGCCGTCGGGACGATAAAACCGGCGAGGATACGGCTACTCCTCTGTCGATCGGCTTGCCGGTCGTCAGAGCCGTTCAAGACGCGGAGCACGGATATCATGGCAGAACTCGAATTCGCGACCCAGCAGCAGACCCAGCCGGCAACCGTCGCCGCCGCGACCGCCACCCCGCCCAGCGCGCCGGGGGACACCGCCAGCAAACTCTCATCGCGGGCGGCGAAGTGGCGTGCGCTGTGCCAGGATATGGAAGCCCGGGCCGAGAATCTGCGCGCCCTGCGCGACGAGCTCGCGCCTCGCACCGCCGCCCTCGACGAACGCGAGCGGATGCTCGACCAGCGAGCGGCCGAACTCGAGACCCAGCTCCGCGTCGGCGAGGAACTAGCTGAGCGACTGACCCGGAGTGAACAGGAGTTGCGGAACAAGCTGGACGTCGTCGAGCAGCGCAAGCAGAGGCTCGAACAACTTGGCGAGAAGCTCAAGCAGGGGGGCGACAACGTCGCCACGCGGGCGGCGGAGCTGGATCAGCGCGAGCAACAGCTCGACGTCCTGGCCGGCGATCTCGACCAGCGCCGCGACGACCTCCAGAACCGTGAGGCCACGCTTGCGAATCAGGCCAGCGCCCGCGAGCGCGATTGCGACGAGCGCCAGGCCGGACTGGAGCGGCGCGCCGTCGAAATCGACGAATTGCACCGCGACATCGACGCACGTCAGGCCGAACTCGATCGGCAACGCCGTGAGCTGGAAGGTGCTGCAAACGCCCACCAGCAGCGCATTCGCGATCTCGAAGAGCGTGAGAACCGGCTAGCCAGCCAGAACGACACGCTGGATACGCGCCTGGCCGAGCTTGATCAACGCGATACGGCCCTCGCCGAGCGCGCCCGCGAGCTGGAAGCCTACGCCGACGAGTTGTCGCAGCGGCGCGCGGAACTAGACGAGCGCGAACAGCATGCCGCGACCTCGTGCGAGGAGCAGACCGCCCAGGCCGAAGAGCTGTTGGCCCAGCGTCGGATTCTCGAACAGCGCCAGGGCGAGTTGGATGCCCTGACCGTCGAACTCGATGAACTGCGCCGCGAGCTTGAGCAACGCGCCGCCGCCGTCAGTTCCGACCGCGAGGCACTGGCCGCATTCGGTGCCGAGTTGGAGGACCGTCAGCAGGAGTTGGAGCGCCATGCCGCCGGCATCGCGACCGACCGCGAGGCACTCGCAGCGCTCGGTACCGAGTTGGATGAACGCCGGCGTGAAATCGAGCAGCAAGCCGCCGGCGCCGCCGCTGATCGTGAAAAGCTTGCCACGCGCGGCACGGAGTTGGACGAGCGACAGCGTGAGATCGAGCGGCAAGCCACCGCCGATCGCGAGACACTTGCCGCGCGCCAGACCGACCTGGAGCGTCGCGAACTCGAACTCCGCAAACGGATTGAGGGCTTTGACTCCGGCCGCGACGCGATCGCCGCGCGTCAGGCCGAATTGGAGCAGCGTAATCGCGAAATCGAGCAGCGGGCCGCCAATATTGTCACCGGCCGCGAGAGGCTCGCCGCCCACGCCGCCGAACTCGCTGCCAAGGCCGCCGAGACAAACGCGCAGCGCAAGGAACTGGAGCGTCGCACCGAGGAACTCAATGCCCGCAGCGCCGACCTGGCCATGTGCCGGGCGGCACTCGACGGACTGTCCAGCCAACTCGCTGCGCGCGAGTCGATTCTGAGGAGTCGGCGGCGCAAGCTGTTGCTGCGTTTGCGTCAGACCCGCGGCATCCAGCGTCAGGCCGAAACGCGCAGCGCCGAACTGTTGGCCCAGATCACCGCGATTTCATCGCAGTCCACGGTCCTTCAGCGACGCGAGGCCCGGCTCCATGACCGTGAGGAACAGATCGTCTCGCGCGTCGCGGCGCTCAACGAACGCAATCGCGAACTCGAGCGGACCCGCGCGCAGTTCGACGGCCAACTCGCCGCCCTGGGCGCGTGGGTGGAGCAGTATCGCAAGCTCGAGGCCCCACGCTGTCTGCCGGTCGAAGACCTGGATTGCCGGGCGACTGATTGCGCCCACTCCAACGAGACCGCCGTCATCAGTATTGCCAGGGCCGACCTGCCCACGGATGAGACCGACGACGAGTAGCCGATGGTTTATTCGCCGTTCGCCCCCCGCGACGATGTTAGCTTCGTGCATGTGCGTCTTCGGCGCATCGCAACCTCTGGCGCTTCCTTCACACACGTTCCCAGGATCTTGAATGACTTCGCGAACGCTGCCCAGCCCGTGCGTTTGAGTTCCGCGGGCGCAGCGCCAATCTCCGGATAGCCGTTCTCGTCCGCTTTGGTCTTCTCCCAGCCGCGAAACAGCCGACCCCATTCGCTGCCGAGTACGTCGGCCATCATGCGTTTGGCACGGGTCGG
>JAFGRR010000162.1 GCA_016935035.1 Phycisphaerae bacterium
CGGCTCGGACTTCGTCGAGATGTTCGTCGGCGTGGGGGCTTCGCGCGTGCGCGACCTGTTCCGCCAGGCCAAGGAAAACTCACCCTGCATCGTCTTCCTCGACGAGATTGACGCCGTCGGACGCAAACGCGGCGTCGGCTACAACGGCGGTGGACACGACGAACGCGAGCAGACGCTCAACGCCATCCTGGTCGAGATGGACGGCTTCGACAGCAACGACCAGGTTATCGTTGTCGCCGCGACCAATCGCGCCGACGTGCTCGATCCGGCGCTCGTGCGACCGGGCCGGTTTGATCGGCAGGTTTTCGTGCCACTGCCCGATGTGAAAGGCCGCTTTGAAATCCTGCGCGTCCACGCCCGCAAGGTAAAAATGACGCCGCCGGTCGATCCGAAGCTGCACCGGATTGCCCGCGGGACGCCGATGTTCAGCGGCGCGGACTTGGCGGCAATCATCAACGAGTCGGCCCTGTTGGCGACGATGGCGGGAAAGGATGCCATCGAGCTCGACGATCTTGAAGAGGCGCGCGATAAGGTCCGCTGGGGGCGGGCGAAACGCAGCCGCGTGGTCGACGACAAGGATCGCGAACTCACCGCCTATCACGAAGCCGGGCACGCCCTTGTGCAATCACTGCTCGAGGATGCCGACCCGGTGCACAAGGTCAGCATCATCCCGCGCGGCCCGTACGGCGGGGCGACGTTCTCGTTGCCCGAGAAGGACCGCATGACGGTCAATCGCTCGTTCGTGCAGGCCACGCTGCGAGTGCTTTGCGCGGGGCGCATTGCCGAGGAGATGCTCGGTCACGATGTGAACTCGGGCGTCGCCGGCGATATTCGGCAGGCGACCAGCATGGCGCGCGAGATGGTCACGGACTGGGGGATGAGTGAAGAACTCGGTTTCGTCTTCCTCGGCGAGAATCCCAGCCTGCGCGGCATGCTTGATCTGCCCGGCGGTAAGGAGTACTCGGAGAAGACAGCCGAGACGATTGACCGCGAGATCAAACGCATCATCGACGAAGCCTACGCCGACACGCGGCGGATTCTGGCGGAGAATCGCGAGCGGTTGGAGGCAATCGCGCAGGCGCTGCTGAAGTATGAGACGATCGACGGGGACGAGGTTCGCCGGCTGATCGAGGGTGAGTCGATCAACCGTCCGACCGTGGCGGATCTGATCGACGCCGAGCAAACGCGTCGCGACGACGCGCCTCCAATGGCACGGCCGGTCGAGCGCCCGCCCGACAAAGACACGGGGCCGCTGCCGAGCCCGGCATAGCAGGGGAAGTAAGAACTCAGAAGTCAGAAGTGGACTCTCACGGTCCAAGCGGCGCCGCCGGGCGAAGCCGGGCTGGTAATGGTGCGGTCGATTCGCTGCGCCATGTTACCCGCCCATTATTGGGTGGGCGCGGATCTGCGGATCTTCGTAGTTCCGTTTGTTCCGTTTCTCACCCCGCCAAAGACAGCAACTCCGGCCTGTGCCAGATGCGGTTCCTGATTGCTTTGACGTCCTCAAAGATCAGGAAGATCGCCGGTACGACGACCAGCGTGAGCAATGTGGCGAACGCCAGGCCGAAGGTGATCGAGATCGCCATCGGAATCAGGAATCGCGCTTGAAGTGAGGTCTCCATCATCAGCGGCGCCAGCCCCAGGATTGTCGTCAGCGACGTGAGCAGGATCGGCCGTAGGCGCCGGCGACCGCCGGAGATCACGGACTCGTAAACGCTACGGCCGCCGCTGACTTCGTGGTTGATGAAATCGACGAGTATCAGTGAGTCGTTCACGACTATGCCGGTCAGGGCCACGATGCCGATGATTGAGAGAATCGTCAGCGGATAACCCATGAGGAAGTGTCCGGCGACCGCGCCCGTCAGGCCGAAGGGCACCGCCGCCAGCACGATCAGCGGCTGCGTGTAGCTGTTGAACAGGCCGCATAGCATCACGTAAATCAGCGCGACTGCGATAAGGAAATCGCGTTGCAGGGACGCGAGTGACTTGGCGGTCTCGCGTTTGTTGCCGGCGAACTCGAACCCGACGCCGGGATGCGTCTTCTTCATATTGGCGATGAAGGGCTGCATGGCCGCGATGACTTCCTCGGCGTTTGTCCGCGACTGGTCCACGTCGGCAGATACGGTGACGGCCCGGCGTTGGTCGATACGGTGGATCGTTGAATAGCCGCGGGTCTCAACCAAGCGGGCCACCTCGCACAGCGGGACCATGTACCCGGAGGTCGTGGCGATCCGCATGGATTCGAGCTCGCAGAGGTTGCGCCGCCGGTCGGCGGGGAAGCGCACGCGGATGTCCACGTCCTCGCGTGTGCGCTGGATGGTGCGTGCCTCCAGGCCGTAGAAGGCTCCGCGCACCTCGGTGGCCAGCGAGCGCGTCGTCAAGTTCAACGCGCGGGCGCTGTCGAGCAGTTCCAATTGCACCTCGCGGCGGCCGGCTTCATAGTCGTCGGCGATGTCGAACACACCGTCGTATTCGGCGAGCGTGCGTTTGACCTGCTCGGCAACCGACGCCAGTTCGTCCAGGCTGTCGCCGGTGATTTCGAGTTCAATCTCGGCGCCCGATGGTCCGCCGGCCATGGCCTGGAACTTGAGGGAGTTCACGCCGGGGATGTCGGCGGTCTTGGCGCGCAGTTCGGCGACAATCTGCTCGCTGTTTCGCTCGCGCTCATCGAGCGGGGTGAGTTCGACAATCGACTGGCCAATGTGTGAACGTGTGGCCAGGGTTGCCCCGTCCGAGCCGGCGCTAACCTGCGCGCCGACGATCGTGTAGACGCTGCTGAGTTCACCGGTCCGTTTGAGGTCCATGATGGCGTCGTCGATGACCGCGAGGGCGGCCTCACACTGCTCGGCGGGTGTGCCGACCGGCATTTCGAGGTTCGCCAGCAGCGTCTCGGAGTCCATCTTCTGGATGAAAACGAATGGCACGCGGCCGCCGAAGACCAGCCCGCGCGCGACCATCAGCGCGCCGATGGCCACTGCCAGTGTTACATAGCGGTAGCGCGTCGCCAGGCGCAGCAGGTGCTCGTAGTGGTGAGGCAGGGCGGTGCTGACGACATGTTGCTGGCGGGCACGAAAGCGGCCGAGCCACGAGCGTGATACGGGCTGCGCGGCATCGTCACGCGAGCGCCTGGGCAGGTGGCGCAGTGCTTCCGACAAGTGCGACGGCAGCAGGGCCAAAGCCTCCAGCAGCGAAATCGACAGCGCGCACATCACGACGATCGGCAGCACGCCCATGAAGTCGCCGATGCGCCCCTCGATGAACATCAGCGGCACGAACGCGCCGATGGTCGTGAGGACGGCGACCGTCACCGGCCAGGTCACCTGCTCGGCACCGACGATGGCGGCGTGCTCGGGATCATCGCCATGTTCGACGCGGGCGTAGATGTTCTCGCCAACGACGATCGCGTCATCGACAATTATGCCGAGCACCACGATGAGCCCGAACATGCTCATCAGATTTAGTGTCGCGCCGACGAACTGCATGAGCAGCAGCGCGCCGCACACGGAGACGACCAACCCCATCATCACCCAGAACGCCACCCGCCAGTTCAGGAACGCCAGCAGCGAGAGAAACACCAGGATCAGCCCGTATGTCCCGTTGCGCTGCAACAGTTCGAGTCGGTCCTCGATGTAACGCGCCAGATTGCTGTGCGTGTCGAGTTGTAACCCGGCCGGGATAGGCGTTCGGCGGGCCTCGGCGAAGATGTGCTGAGCGGGGGTTTCGATATCACACGCGTTGCGCAGCCGGGTCAGCCAGTCACGCTCGAGTTCGTCGCGACCGGTCTTTCCCGCCACGAACGCCCGCGCCAGGCGTGAGATCTCGATCGCGTCCTGCGTGCCGGTCTTGTAAATCGTGATATCGACCGCCGGCTTGTTGTTGAAGCGGCCGCGAATGTCCGCGTCCTCGAAACTGTCGACCACGCGACCGACGTCGCGCACGCGTACGACCTGTCCGTTTGGCGTCGTGCGCAGGATGGTGTCGGCGATCGCGTCGGCCTCGTCCGTCTCGCCAAGCGTCCGCACGGCGATGTTGTGTCCGACTGTCTTGACCTGCCCGCCGGGCAGATCGAGGTTGCTCTGGCGGATGACTTCGGCGATTTCGGTGAGCGAGATCTGGTACTCGATTAACTTCTCGGGCAGCACCTCGACGCTTAGCTCGGCCTTGCGCGTGCCGCTCAACTCGACATCGCTGATCCCTGGTATGGCGAGCAAGTCATCACGCAGGGTTTCGCCGTACTCCTTGAGCGAGGCCTCCGGCACGTCGCCCGACAACGCGATCGAGATGACGGGCAGCCGCGGCTCGAACCTGGCGACCTGGACCTCCTCGGCTTCCTCGGGCAACTCGTCGCGTGGTATGTCGTCGACCTCGGCCTTGATGTCGATGACAGCCTGGTCGATGTCGTCGACGTCGTTGTCCATCTCGACGACGATAGTGCACAGGCCCTCGCCGACGGTCGTGTCGATGCGCTCGACGCCCTCGACGTCCTGGATGACCTCTTCGAGCCGCAGGGCCAGGCCCTTTTCGACCTCCTCGGGGCTGGCGCCGGGGTAGAGGACGCGGATCAGGACCATGTTGGGGCGTGACTCGGGGAACATCTCACGCACGAGCGTAAACGCGCTGAACACGCCGCCCGCGATGATGGTGATCATCAGCACGCCGACAAGAACCGGGTTTCTGACACTCCAGCGCGGCAGTGAGATCATGGCTGCGCGACCGCCGTGGCATCGCCTCCCACCGGGCTCGCGCCCCCTGATGGATCATCGAATTCGAGCCGCACCGGGGTCCCATCGCTGAGCGCGTCGAGGTTGCTGGTTATGACGACGGTGCCGGGCTCGATCCCGCTGACGACGCTCAGGTTGTGGATGTTTCGGGTGACCGTGATCGGCTGTTGACGGGCGAAGCCATCCACGGCGGTAAAGACAGTCTCGTCGCGAATCGCCCCGCGCGGTATCAGCAGGGCGTCCGTCAGCGGCGGGGCCTCTATCGCGGCACGCACGAAAAGGCCTGGGCGTAGCGGGACGGCGTGGACGCGATTGTCCACCTCGATGTAAACCTGGAACATGCGTGACAGGGAATTGCCACTGGGCGCGACGCGCGCGACCTTGCCGCGCCAGGTGTCATCGTCGCCGGTTTCGGTCGTCAGTTGGCAAGCGGCTCCCTGGGCGACGCGGGCGAACCACGAGATGGGCAACTGGATGGGGATTTCGATCAGGTCGGGATCAAGCACGCTGAAGAGACAGGCTCCGGCCGTGATGCGTTCGCCGAACTCGACACGCACCTCCTCGAGCCGTCCGTCAAACGGCGCGCGAATCGTGCAGCGTTCGACGTCGAGCTCCGCAATGCGCACGTCGGCCTCGCGCAGTTCCTTGACGGCGATGCGTTGTCGCCGGGTGTTCGGCAGGTACTCGGTCTGTTTCTGCAAGTCCTGTATCACGCGGCGTTTGGATTCGACCACGACCTTCGCGGAGTCGAGTTCGCGGTTGCCGGCCAGGCCCTGGTCGTATAGATGTTGTACGCGTCCCAACTCGCGCAGCGCGACGTCCAACTCGACCGTGGCGATGCGCACGAGTTCGCTGACGTTTGATTCCTCGATCTGCACGTTGGCCAGCGCGGCACTGTCTGATTCCAACTGGGCCCGCGCCCGTGCCAGCCGCGCCTGGTACTCGTTGTCATCCAGGCGAATCAGGACCTCGCCGGTCGTGACGGCGTTTCCCGGCTTGAGGTGTTCGCTCATCTCAATGATGACGCCGTTGATCTCGGCGGAGACGCGCGAGTAGCGATCCGCGGACGCTGTCCCATAGCCCGGCAACGGTTCTACCACGGTCTGGGGCTCGACACGGACCGCGCGCACTAGCAGGGGCGGGGCGGTGTCGGTGCGTTGGGGCGGAGTGGGCTTGGTCTTAATCAGCCACCAAGCGGTGCCGGAACCCAGACTTAGAAACACCACGACCAGGAGGAGTGACACAAGGACGCGTCTGTACATGTTGCCTCGTGTGGGTGCGAGACCCGTTGTGGCGGCGGTTTCCCGCCGATAGACCGCCGTCGAGTGATTCGACAGCAACAGCATGAGCGCCAAGAATACGTGACATGAGCACGAATGTCACGACCGCCAGTCTGGTGGTGCATCTCGTTGGGCCGGATCTATCGCCGGCGCACGCTCCGATCATATGCGCGTTGCGTGCCACACCAGCCAGCAAATTCCGGCACCTGCTCGTGCAGGTTGGGACACCGCTTACGGGCGGAGGTTTGCGGCCTGATTTGCAGATTGCGCCTGCGCGGTTTGGTGCCGGCATCTTCATGCGCCGACTGCGGCATGCGCTACGTCGCGCGATTCGCGATCTCGACCCGAGCCAGACCACTCTGCACATCTGGTCGCCGATGGCGTTCAAGTGTGTGGCTGGCTGCTGGCCTGAGTTGGCGCGCGCGGCGGTGGTGGAGGCAGATGATCCGACTGTGTTGGGGCAAAACCTCTCCTGCTCGCCAAACGCTGGTCGGCTGCTCATGAATGTCGCGACAACGGCTGCGGCCGATCAACTCGTCAC
>JAFGRR010000010.1 GCA_016935035.1 Phycisphaerae bacterium
ACCGGCACCGTCCACGGGAGCAAAGCCGGTGCGCTGCGCGGAGCCGGTCGCGGCGTGACCCGCAGCAAGCTCGGCGAATCCAGCGGTGACGTGCGCAGCGACGGCAGCAACAGCACGGCACTACCAGGCTTGCCGACATGGATCGTGGCGATCACGTCGGTCGACGCGGCGAACGGATGAGGGCGGGCCGACCGCAGCGACTGGCTACCACTCTTCACCGACAACTCGGTGGCTTCGCCCCACAAACACAGGCTTGCCGAGGACCAGAATCCGTGCAGAACCAACATCAATGCGTCACTTTCCCGATTTTTCGACCATCCTAAAGACTGCCCAGACGGGTCTGACAGCGGCGCGCCGACCGGGCAACTTTCGGCAAGCAGATCAGTGGCGCGTGGGACAGATGATGCCGCCGATGGGTTGGTATCGCCCGCGGATACCGGCAGACTCGGGGACTGTGGCGGCCGGTCAGCCTTGACAAGTGGCCCGCCGGGCGCGGTGATCGTTGAGCGCCTCCAGTTGCGCTCGTGCCAGCGCCGCGGTGCGGTGATCGATCGGATTCTGCAGCGGTCGAGGGAGAACCCCGCAGTTGTCAGTGCATCCGCTTGCGGTTCGCAACATGGCCAGCTTGCCCGCTATGATGATTTGCATGAGCAAATCGATCAAAATCATCGATTTCACCGGGGATCTTCCGGGCGGCCCGATGGTCAAGGGTCTCGTCGTCCCGGAGGCGGCACCGGCATCAGCCTCTGATCTCGCCCACGCGATCAATCAAATCCGCCCTGAACGCCAAGAGGTCGTGGTCATCGCAGCCGATCACTCGGTGGCCACACGGGTCACGCAGATTGCGCGCATGCTCGCCCAAAGCGACCGGCAGATGGCCAGCGTGATCGACGCGATGTTCGTTCCCGGCACCATCGCATCGCCGGCAATGGCGCGCCAAGCACAACGCAACGCCGAGGCCCGTCACGAGTTGATCGAGGAGTTTGGCCTCCGTGACAGTGACCAGGTAGCCGAGTTGGCCGGTTCGGCTGCAAGTAATCGCTCTGCCACCGCCTCGCGTTGGTTGGCCGCCCGCCGAATCTTCGCCGTCAACTACTTGGGCGCCAAACTGTATCCAAACTTCCAGTTCGGCACGGATGGCCGCCCACGGCCGGTGATTGCCGCGGTGCTCGAGGCATTCGAACCATACGGTCTGGACGGTTGGGAGATTGCACTGTGGTTCACCACGGCCAGCGGCTGGCTCGACGATCGGCGCCCAGTTGACCTGCTGACCCGCGAGCCGGACCAGGTCGTCGATGCGGCGCAACATACCTTTGAAGAGGTGGACGCCTAGCGATGCGGGTGCCCGACGTGCCGGATCCGCTGCCGGACCCGCGCGTGCACACCTGGCCCGCCGGCGATCCCATCGTCCGCTGTCACCACATATCGATGGGTGCCACCGAGTTCAACGCGTCCAACGTGTCGCGACGCTTTCGTCCCGTCACCCGCGGCGGCGACGTCGCGTCGACACTCTACGCGGCCGATCTGCCCCACGGCGCACTATCAGAGACTGTTTTTCACGACGTACCGGTCGAAGGCTTGGGACGGCGGATCCAACGCAAAGCGCTCGTACCGATCGTGCGCTCGACGATCATCCCGAAGCGTGCCCTCCAATTGGTCGAACTCCACGGCGCCGGGCTCCGTCGCCTACGGGTGACCCATGGCGAGCTGATCGAAACCAACTCGCGGCAGTACCCTCGCACCGCGGCATGGGGGCAAGCGCTGTACAACCACGCCGACTTCGACGGGCTGATCTGGCGCTCCCGCCAGTTCAACGACTCCTTCGCGTTGATGCTGTGGGGCGACCGTGTTGACCGCTTCGCCGAACTGGAAGCCGACCCCGACATTGCTTCACTGCCCCTCTACGCGGGCGCAGGTTTCGACGAAGTTCAACAGCTGGCCGACGACTGCGGCATCACCGTCGTCGGCTGAATGCGCGGCATTGCGGTTCAGGTCACGGGGCGCCCGGGAACGACGTAGCCGCGCGCGAGCAAGGCCTTACGAAAGCGCGTCTCTACCGCCGTGTGAAAGACCTTCGCGCCAGCCTCGATTCGTCCGCTGACCGTTGAGCAGATCGGCCGTCAGGTCAGGCAGCGCCCGAAACGCTCTTAGCTGAGGCGTCGTCAATCGAACAGGCTGCCCTGGCCGCCCTTGTCGCAGAGCTGTTTGTCCGCCCACCGTCGGATCGATGCGTCCGGATCGTTTTCCGTCAACGTCCGGACCAGATCGTCCTGGCCGTCCGCGAGCAGCCGTTCGAGGGCTGCCTTGCGAGGTGCTTTATGTCCCCAGGCCAACGCCGCATTCAGCACGGTACGCGCGTGATCCGGGTCCAGATCATCGACTGCGCGTACGGCGCCGGTCACTACAGCGGCCGCGTCGCGCGCCGGCAGCGACCGCGCGTGTGCGAGGACATCGTCTGCTGAGGCTCGATGCCGACCGAGGACACGGCCGGCCGCCCAGGCCCGAAGCGGCGGCCACACGAACCGGTGCGCAGTCGTCGAGGTGTTCGGATCCAGGCGAACCGTCCGGCCGGGCCCCGGTGAGCCGAGCTCGATTTCGATGAAGGTGGCGCCGGTCCACCACAGGGGGTGCCGGTAGCGCACCTGTTGGTGCCACAGCAGCTCGTCTGCCAGCCGGTCCTGGTCGTCATCGTCGAGAATGCCCGAATCCACGATGCCCGCAATCACATTCGCGCTCACGCTGCGCCATCGCCAGTCGGTGCATAGCAGCAGGGCGGAGTCGACGGCGCCCGGAGCACCGTCGCGGTGGATGCGCTGGAAGGCATCGACTGCGACGGCTGGCAGCAGCGCACGGCCGACCGAACCCCTCACCAGCATCCGCCACAGGCTCAACGCATCCCTGACTTCGGAGATCTCAGTCGACACCGGGTTGTTCATCCCGCTCATCTTGACAGCGCGGCGCACGATGCTGAACTACATTCGTAGGCGTGGCGATCTAACGCGTCAGGAAGCACATCGACGAGAATCGCACCCGCCTCATTCGTCACACATCGGCGTGGGTCGTCGGTCGTGTCGGTGGATCTAGCCCTGATGTATACCATCGCCGACGACGCTGAGCCGCGAGAAGTGCTCGATCAGCCGCACCTGGTGCTCGCCGGCGTCTTGCACGGGATCCACTGGGGACATGCTGTTCTCGCCCACCGGGCGTAGGCGTCGATCCACTCCGCACCCTCCGGTGGCGGCGTGGGCAGCGGCAGGTCAAGGACCGAGATGCGCTGGGTAGCGGCTCCGCGCACGCAGATGGCGACGATCTGCCCGTCGTCGGTTAGATCCAAGTCTGTGACGGTCACGTCCACGCCCAGCACCACGGTCTGGAATGGCACGGCAAGATTCTCCACCAGCATGGTGTAAAAGCCGGTGACGCACTCGCTTTGGTCGTGACAATCGATGGTGGCTTCGGCGATCAGCGCGTCGTGCACCGCCCGCTTCGATCGGCTCACCCGGCCAGCCTTTC
>JAFGRR010000163.1 GCA_016935035.1 Phycisphaerae bacterium
CTTCGCCATCGTCACCGTGTATGTACCGGGCAACGCCAATGGGCCGGCAGGCGGCTCCCACCACGGGTCCTTGTCGCCCGGCGTGGTCAGCGACGTGGGCGTAAACGCCGGGTAACGCAGGTTCCATGCCACGCGGTGGAAGCCCTTCTCACGCGAGCCGACCACGCGCTGCACGACTTCGCCGTGCTTGTCGCATACGGTGAACAGGATGCGCGGTTCACGCTCTTCGTCCTCGGCACGCAGGGCGTCCATGGTGGGGTACGGCGGAGTCTTGCCGGCCTTCTCGGCTTCCTGCTCAGCCTCGTGCCGCACTTCCTTGCGAGTCTTGATCTTGTCCTTCAGGTAGTAGGTGAAGACGGCCCCAAACGGCGGGTTCGGCGTCGCGAAATACGACGCCCCCTGTGAGCCGCGCCCATCGCGATCGCCCAGGCGGTTGCTCGGCACATACCATAGCGCATCCTTGATCGCGAACATCAGGGCGTCCTGCGCCAGCAGCTCCTCGCTCACTTCTCGCAATGGCGCGTAGTCATCGAGGATGTAGATGCCACGGCCAAACGTGCCGAGCACCACGTCATTCTCACGCCGCTGAATGTCGATGTCGCGCACCGAGATGGTCGGCATGCCGCCGGTGAGCTTGATCCACTTTTCGCCGCGATCGACGGTGAAATAGGCACCGAACTCGGTGCCGACGAAGAGCAGTTCCGGCTTGACGTGGTCCTCCTGTAGTGAGTACGCGATGTCGCGATCCGGTAGATCACCGCTGATCGGCTTCCACGTGCGACCGCGATCGCCGCTGACGTACAGATATGGCTTGAAGTCGCCGGCCTTGTGATTGTCAAACGTGGCGTAGACTGTGTCGGCGTCGTGGCGCGACGCGGTCAGGCAACTGACGTAGCTCAGTTCGGGCACGCCGAGCACCTGGTCGATCTTCCGCCAGTTTTTGCCGCCATCCTCCGTCACCTGAATCAGCCCGTCGTCGGTGCCGATGTAGATGAGCCCCTCGACAAGCGGCGATTCGCTGAGTGAAACGCAGTTGCCGTACCACGAGGTGTTCCAATGCTTGGCGACGGCGTCGGCGAGCTGGATCTTGCCCATGACCTTAAGCTGGTCGCGATCGAGTTGGCGCGAGAGGTCGTCACTGATCGCACGCCAGCTATTGCCGCCGTCGTCCGTGCGGAAGAGCTTCTGGCAGGCGAAATACAGGCGCGTGTGGCTGTGCGGGCTGATGATGAGCGGCGAATCCCAGTTCCACCGGTAGGCATCTTCGCCTGGCAACTCGCGCGGCTTGATATCCACGGTCTCGCCGGTTTGACGGTTATAGCGCACCAGCCCGCCGTACTGCCACTGGCTGTAGACGACGTTCGGATCTTCGGGATCGACACAGGTTTCGTAGCCGTCTCCTCCCGTGGTTACGAACCAATCCTCATTGGCGATGCCGACCTGATCGGTTGTACGCGATGGTGCCCCCACCGAGTTGTTGTCTTGTGTCCCACCGTAGACGTAATAGAACGGCAGCGAATTGTCGGTGCTGATGCGGTAGAACTGCGTGACCGGCAGGTTGACCTTGTAGCCCCAGTTATCGCCGCGATCGTACGTTTCGTACATGCCGCCATCGCAGCCGACGAGCAGGTGATCGGTGTTGTCCGGATCAATCCAGAGGGCATGATCGTCCACGTGGCGGTTCTTGCGCGGCATGATGCTCAGCGTCTTGCCGCCGTCCTCACTGACGTGCATGAGCGTGTCGAGCGTATAGAAGCGATCGACGTTGACCGGGTCTGGGATGAGCTCGTTGTAATACTGCGGGCTGTCGGCGACGTAATCGTTGCGTTTCTCCCACGTCTCGCCGCGATCGGTCGAGCGGAAGATGCCGCCGTTCTTTTCGGTCGCCTCAATGATGGCGTAGATGACGTCGGGATTGGCTGGCGAAACGGCCAGACCGATGCGCCCCTTGTCGCCCTCGGGGACGCCGTTGGTCAGTTTGCGCCAGGTCTTGCCGGCGTCAGTCGATTTGTAGATCGCCGACTCCGGACCGCCGTCGATCAGTGTCCAGACATGTCGGCGGCGCTGATAGGTCGTCGCGTAGACGATGTCGGGGTCGCGCGGATCAAGGTGCACCTCGTTCACGCCGGTTTGACCGCTGATGTTCAGCACGTTATTCCAGGTTTCGCCGGCGTTGGTCGTCTTATAGAGCCCGCGCTGCGGCCCATCGCGCCACAGCGGCCCCTGGGCAGCGACGTAGACGACGTTCGAGTCGCGCGGATCGATGGCGATCATGCCAATGTGCTCGGAATCGCCGAGCCCCATGTTCTTCCAGTTCTTGCCGCCGTCGCGCGTCAGATAGACACCGTCGCCGAACGCCACGCTGCGCTGGCTGTTGTTCTCGCCGGTGCCGACCCAGACGACGTTGGAGTCGTGCGGGTCCATCGTCACGCAGCCGATCGAGTACGAACCCTGACCATCAAACACCGGCGTGAACGTGATACCGCCGTTGGTCGTTTTCCAGACATTGCCCGAGCAGACGGCAACGTAGTAGTGCTGCTTGTTGCGCGGGTCGACGGCGAAGTCGCCGACGCGTCCGGCCATCAATGCCGGTCCGATTGAACGCAGCGCGAGGCCTGTGAACGTCTCGGCCTTCATGCGCGGCTCTTCCTGCTGCGCGGATGCGGCGCCCGTCGCGGGCTTGTCGTCCGCCGACACTGACGCGACCAGCACCACGAAACTGATTGTCAACAGCCCAGCGAGTCTCATGACAGTCCTTCCTTTGATGTGGCCCAGTCGTGTGACCTGCGTAACGCACAGACGCGTAATGTAACACTGGCTCCCCTGACGAGACAATTCACCGCCAAGCGGTTGACAAGTTCACACGCCGGCCCTGGCCCCGCCACTGTAGCGGCCGACGTCTCGTCGGCCGTCTGACACCAGAGAGGGCATGCGACACAATCGGCGGGCGTTTCCAATCCGAGCCGCGCCTGCAAAGGAAGCGGCTTTGATCAGTCTCTCGCTGCGTTCCGCTATCCGGGACAACAGCCACGTACTGACGTGCCGTTGGTCATCTGAGCTCAGAGACGTCGTCGCCCGCGCAGAACACCAGGCGATGAAGATGGCCGACGAGACGGCGGCCGCTACAGGTGACGACGCTACCGCGGTCGCCTGTCCGAGACACTACGGCCGCCACGGGGGGCGGCTGCTACCTGCCGGTCGGCATCGGCCGTTAGCGGCCGTATCCCGCCGGCAACTTGCTCACAGATACGTCGCGGATGGTGACCTCGTCGCCCTCCGACGCGAAGCGGAAGTCGGCGCCGCCGTTCTGGCGGTTGGCGAAACGGGCCTGCGGCAGCGTTACGGTCACCGTTTTCCACTCACGCGTGTTCTGGCGTTTTATCTCGCGTTCGAGCGTCAGATAGCGGTCCTCGAGCGAGCCGGTCTCGCGGGCCGAGTCATAGTGGATGACGATTGGCGTCGTCCCCTCGTCGAGATAGGTGAATTTCAGCGTCACGTCCGCGCTATGGTCGTAGTAGTACGGGTCGGCGACGGCGAAGTAGAGATGGCGGCCGGTACCAATGCTCTGATGACTTCGCACGCACGGCGTGCCGTCGATCTCGGTGATGTCGAACGGCCCGTCGGCCTCGTCGCGGCAAATGCTGACACCTTGTTCGTCGAGCGTGCCGCCATTTCGCACCTCAAAACTCGGCTCGAGCCGGCTCGCGAACTCGCGCCCCGCATGGTTCGAGCTTGGCGAATCGAGTAATCGCCGCACCGCGAAAGCCCAATCGTCGCCGGTCGGCAGCTTCCCCGCCTTGAGCATGTCGCTGTAGCGCCGCGTCAGATCGATGTACAGCCGGCCATCCTCGATAGACTCGCAGATGCCGGTGCCTTCGTGCAGTTCGTCCCAGGTCTCGATGATGACAATGCGCGGCTTGCGTTGCAGCGCCAGCAGCCACGACGCACTGTAATACCCGCCGCCCAGCCGGTCACGCGTCGGCGTCAGACGCCCCGGCACCGGCGAATCGTCATAGCCCGGCCCGACCTGCGAGATGCCTTCCCGGAGAATCGGCCCGTTGATCGCCGCTCCCCAGCCGGTGCGCGTGTCCGACTTGAATGACCACGACGGCCCGCTGACGACGAACGGTTTGCGCCCGGCGAAGTCCCGCGGGAAATGCTCGTACACGTAGTCAATCGTGCTCTGATCGTTGCCGGCTGCGAATGACGCCCCATACAGTTGCACCAGCGGATGGCCGTCGATGCACGCCCAGTGTCGCGGCGGCACAAAACGGAAGAAATCGCGGATCGTGCGATAGAAGATGTCCTTGCCCTCGTCCGTTCGCAGATCGACGTTCTCCTTCCGGCCGTCCGTAAACGCGTGTTCCGCCAGCAGCGTCGAAGTGTCGTAGAAGAGGCCGACCTTTGGCGCCGGCCCGTCCTTGCTCATGGCATCGAGCGCCTCGATCAACGGCGGCAACCCCGCGACCGAAAACCGAATGGCCGGCTTGTCATACTGGTTCGGCGCCCCCCAGTAGATGCACAACGCGACATCAATCCCCGCCGCCTTGAAGTCCTCCATCTGTCGGCGATGCCACGCGACGGACTCATCGCTGACCTGCTCGTGATCCCGGAAATGATGCCGCAAGCCGTCATCGGTACACGCCGGCGGATCGTCAAAGAAATGTTCGCTGGGCCACTTGTACCAGTAGAAGTAATGCGCGGCGACTACGTGCTGATCCGGCCCAAAACTCGGCGCCGTGGCAATCTCCTCCGCCGCCGGCAGCGGCGGCACAACGGTCTGCTGCCCGCCCATCGCCGCGACGCCGAATACGACGAACGCCAACCAAATGACGATTGCTCGCTTGGTCATCATTGCTCTCCTGCCTCCGATGGGCCCGCTTGGTTCACATCCGCTGGGTCCTGCCAGACGTAGATCACGCCATCCTCGTATTCGACCTGCACGCTGGCGTTTGGAAACTGCCTCTCAACGGCCATCCGCCAGAAGTGCGCGATCAACTCGCCGATTTCGTCCACATAGCCGGCGATGCCATTGTCCGCACGCATACCAAAGAGGTCCTCAACATGCTGGTGATTGAGCACCGCCCGGGCCTCGTGCGGCTTGTGTTCGCGGCACCAGTCGTGCCATGCCTCACGCAAGCCCGTGCCCTCCAGCAGCACGTACCCATCAAGTTCGACGAAACGCGGGTATAGCAGGCTGGCATACTGAAATAACGCCTCGGCCGTGCCAAAACATCCCAGCGCCAGGTCGAGAATCTCGCCTGGATCGCTCGCGGACTCCCGGCACCACTCGAAACAAGGGTGCCGAGCGGCCATAGAGCCCAGTATCTCCCAAGGATCGCGCATACGCCGCTCCCGCACAGAGATGAACCGCCGCGCCGCCAAAGTCCCGCTTGCGGTCGGCGTCGCGCTCGCGATAATAGCCGTGGAAGCGCCCGTAGCTCAACTGGACAGAGCATCGGTCTTCGGAACCGAGGGTTAGGGGTTCGAATCCCTTCGGGCGCGTCAACGCAACCAGTTACAACGGCGGCACTTGCGGCGCTGAGTCGTGGCCGCCGTTTCTTGCTGGAGGTTGATTCTCTCCTGGTGGGTTCCGTACACTTGTCTGTAGGCCACTAGGAGAGCATGGGGCCCCGCCGCTAAATGGAGGGAACAATGAGCCAATCATGTCGCATCATTGCAGTGGTGACCTTATCGGTATCTTGCGCCGCGGTGCTGGCCAACATCGAGATTGAGACGGTCACGGTCGGCAATCCCGGAAACGTTGCCGATGATCAGATGCAATCGCCCGGGCACGGTGCCGTCATTCACTCGTTCAACATGGCCAAATACGAAGTGACTGCCGGGCAGTACGCCGAGTTTCTCAACGCCGTGGCCCAGACCGACGCATATGGGTTGTACAACGACGAGATGTGGTCGAACACGTTCGGATGCAAGATCGAGCGCAGCGGCGAGTCCGGCGGCTACGTCTACAGTGTCGCACCGGACTGGGCGGACCGGCCCGTCAACTACGTGAGTTGGGGCGACGCAGCTCGCTTCGCCAACTGGCTGCACAATGGACAGCCCATAGGGGATCAGGACCTTCTCACCACCGAGAATGGATCGTACTTCCTCAACGGTGCAATCGACGATACAAGCCTGATGCAAGTGCGACGGGCGCTCGATGCTACTTGGGCTCTACCGACAGATGACGAGTGGTACAAGGCGGCCTATCACAAGAACGACGGCGTGACCGGCAACTACTTCGACTATCCGACCGCCAGCGACACGGAGCCTAGCTGGCAACTGCTCGATCCCGATCCGGGTAACAACGCGACGTTCCGCAACATGCCCGATGAGACCCTCGGACCGCCGTACTACCGCACGGTCGTCGGCGCCCACGAGAACTCCGCCAGCCCATATGGCACATTCGACCAGGGCGGAAATGTCGTCGAGTGGAATGAGACCGCGTTGTACCAGTTCTCGCGCTGCCTGCGGGGCGGTATGTTCACACTGCACTGCTACTTCATGGGCGCATGGACCAGCACGTCGGCCCCACCGACCAGCGAGTCATACGATCTAGGGTTCCGCGTTGCCGAAATCCTGTGGGGGCCACCGCCCGCCGTGGATATGAACTGCGACCGCTCGGTAGACGTGTTCGATATTGATGCATTTGTGCTGGCAATCACCGAGCCGGCCCAGTACGAAACCGAGTTCCCGGATTGCAGCGTGGACATCGCGGACTGCAACAACGACGGCTACGTCGACGTCTTTGACATCGACGCGTTCGTGGCGATCATCGTCGGCGCGTAACACAAACAGAACCGCAAGCGTAAGCGCCCGGTGCAGCTCCCATTATGCACGGCTGAAGCAAATATGACGTCCAGCGGTCCGCACTCTGCCACTCGTCGGCAATCGCGACCTATCAGCGTCGCCCAATGGGCAGACCTTGATATCGGGTGACCTGGTCGCTACCCTGGACTCGTGCCGGGCCCCCTTCACACCACATCAACCAACCCGAGCACGGAGGAGGATCGAAGCATGCGCACCGTCATTCCAGCACTCATCGGGCTTGTCTTTTCTGTCCCGCTTTCCGCCGACGTCGTCATCGAGACCGCTCCAATCGGCGATGCGGGTAACCTGCCGGATACCAGGTACGAGACGCCTGGCTACGGAGGAGTGGATTACGAGTACCGAATTGGGAAGTACGAGGTAACCAACAGCCAATACGCCGCGTTTCTAAACGCCGTTGCTACCATCGGTGATCCGCATGGTCTGTACAACACCGAAATGGCCGGTGGTTGGAATGACATCGGTGGCATCTCGCGGATCGGCTCGGGCACTGAAGTCGATCCTTGGATATACCAGCCCCGATCTGGCCGTGGTGATCGTCCGGTCAACTACGTGAACTGGTACGACACCCTGCGCTTCGCGAACTGGCTGCAAAATGGCCAGCCGAGCGGCCTGCAGGACGTGACAACAACGGAGGACGGGGCATATGACATGTCCCTCGGCAGCAGCGTCGTTCGCAAGCCGGAGGCACGCGTCTTCCTGCCCAATGAGGACGAGTGGTACAAGGCGGCGTATTACAAGGGTAGCGGAACAAATGCCGGATACTGTGACTACCCGTCTGCATCGGATATCGCGCCCACGGCCGAGCTGCCGCCCGGAACTGACCCGACGAACGGCTCTGCGAATTACTACGTCACCGGGTATCTCGACACGACGTACTACACAACCGTCGTCGGCGCGTATTCACATAAGCCGACGGCCAGTGGCTATGGAACATACGACCAGGGGGGCAATCTCTGGGAATGGAATGAGTCGGCGGTAACGGGTGCTCGTCGCGGCGTGCGCGGCGGCTCGTTCAATATCTACGACGATGGTATGCACGCATCCTATCGCTCGGACAACGATCCGCTCAGTACGGAGAGTTACACGTACGGCTTCCGGATTGCCTGCCGCCGAGCCGTTGCGGAAGTTGCAATTGAGACGGCCTCCATCGGTGACGAGGCGAATCCGCCGGATACTCGTTACGAGAACCCCGGCCTCGGCGGAGTCGACTACCCGTACCTGATCGGCAAGTACGAGGTGACCGCCGGCCAGTACACGGAGTTCCTCAACGCTGTCGCAGCGGATGACCCCTACGAGCTGTACGACACAGACATGTGGGACGATCCCGAAGGCTGCCAGATCAGACGTAGCGGCGAACCAGGTGGCTACACCTACAGCGTGGCCCCTGAATGGGCCGATCGACCTGTAAACCACGTCTGCTGGGGCGACGCGGCTCGATTCGCGAATTGGCTGCACAACGGCCAACCCATTGGTGCCCAGGACCTGACGACGACGGAAAACGGCTCCTACTATCTCGATGGGGCAGTAACAAGCGAAACCCTGGGAATCGTCACGCGCAGGCCGGTCCATACTTGGGTGATTCCGTCTGAGGATGAATGGTACAAGTCCGCATACTACGACGCCGGGCTGACCGCATACCATGACTATCCGACAGGCACCGATGCTACGCCCAACAACGGCGTCCCGGGCGGCGACACTGGGGACACCGCGAACTTCATAGATGACGAATGGGCCATCGGCTCACCCTACTTCAGAAACGAAGTCGGCTATTACACGGCCAGCGACAGTCCCTACGGGACATACGACGAGGGCGGCAACGTCTGGGAGTGGAATGAGACGCCTCATGTGTACCTCCGCCAACTGCGGGGCGGATGCTATGGTTGCAGCGTGGATACGCTGCACGCTTCATACACTTGGTGGTGTTCCGTGCTGGGCGACAACCACGATAAGCTCATAGGCTTCCGCGTCGCCTACGCGCCGAACCCGATTCTCGGCGACGCAAACTGCGATGGTGTCGCCGATGTCTTCGACATCGACCCATTCGTGCTGGCAATCACGGCACAAAGCGAGTATGTCGCGCAGTACCCGGATTGCGAGCTGGACTGGTGCGACTGCAATGCCGACGGTTACGTCGACGTCTTTGACATCGACGCGTTCGTAGCGATCCTCGTCGGGAGCTGATGTGGCCGCCAGGCCTATTTTCGAAATCAGCCTCAAACGCAAATAAGGGCGATTCGTATTTTCGCAAGCCCCTCCCAGCCGCCGGCGACGTTCCCACGTCGCTCCGCGGCCGGGAGGGGCTTGCCAGGATGCGACCCGAATGTTCCCGCCGGATTATTCGACGGTCAGCGACAGCAGATAGGTCTCCAGCTCCTGGCTCTTCTTCTGCTCCGCCGCCCTCAGCTCGATCGCCTTGTTCCGCCACTGATCGATCAACGCCTCATCTTCATCAAACTTCTGAAGCTGGCGCGTGTACTGGTCGGTGTTCTTGTCGAGCGTCTTCAGATTCTGACGCACGCGCTCCTGATCGTCGGCGGCGGCCTGCCCGTTACGCTCGGCCTCGCCGCGCTGCTCCGCCAGCCGGTCCAGCTCCGTCCGCAGCTCAACCACGCGCTGCAACGCCTGCTTGACCTTGTCCGAGATCACCCGGCTGCGCAGATACAGCTCGATCTGGTCCAGCCCCGTGTTGCCCAGCCGCACGCCCTCTTCGCGGATGTGCTCCAGCCGCACCATCTGCTTGGCCGACTTCTTGCCCGCGACGTCAACCGCAAAACGCAACATGTTCGCGGTCTTTTCGGTCGGCTCCTTGGGCTCAACCAGGTCCCAACCGTCGTTCTGAACGACCTCGATCAGGACTGTGCGTTTGTCAGTGTCACCGTTCTGCACCGTGTACTCAGTCTGCTGCGTCGCCTTGAGCTGCCGATACAGCACGCCCTTGGCGATCCGCAGGCTAACCTCGTTCTCGTTGTACTCCGGCTTCGAGATGACCTCGACCGGCAGATCCAGCGCATAGGCGAGCAACCGCTCATCATCTGCCTGCATGTCGGGCAGCTTGGCGTCGCCCGCATACGTCCCGCCGTCGAAAACCGTGATCGGCCCCTGCATCAGGCTCAGCCCGCTCGTATTCTTCAGTCTCAGCCCATTAAGCGGGTGCTTCGGATGCGTCGCCGGGTTGAAAATGCTCACCTTGTCGGCGTCCACCTCCTGCGTCACGATCGGCAGCATCGCCGAGTGCTGCCGCCCAATCGACACCGGCTGCGACAAAACATACTGAAACAGCTCGCCCGCCTCCGCCGCCTCGGCCACGCTCGTCACGCCCGCCCCGCCGGCTACAAACCCCACCGCATCACCAGCATACCCGAGCGTGTTCAGCCGCTGCATCGTCACCCCCGCACTGGCCGGCGCCTCGCCGGCCTTGGCGACTCCGCGCATCATGCGCGCTGGCGCCGCCGGCATTTTGTCCGCCACCATCTCGCGGCTCTCTTCCCACTCCGCCCCTTCATACGACGGCGGTCGCAGCGACGCGTATAGCTCAAGCTCCTCCAGTGGCCGAGGCACATACAGCGGCGTGTACATATCCATCCGGAACGAGATCGGCCGCCCCGAGACCAGCGCCAGCCGCACGTCGTCCCAATCCTCCTCCGTCGCATTCTCGACCGTCGCCCACCCTTGCAGCAGCGGCTTACCCTCGCCCGACAGCACCAACCGGTAGCTCGTCTTCCAGATCGGCGCCTCCAGCAGATACATCACCCGCACCCGCCGCTCGCCCTGACCGTCAAACCGAATGCTGACCGTCTTCTTGTCGGCGTCACGCCCCGCCGCCAGCGTCGCCAGCGCCGCTCGCAACTCGCCGTCGATCTTCTCATTCGTCAACCGCACCCCCTGAAGCTCATGAATCGGCAGCGATTGCATGCCGTCGGGCGTAAGCACCGTCAGCATATGCTCTTCGATGATGGTGTCGTCCTCGCGTTGTCGAAGCTCCTCGACGCCCACGATCACCCCCTCCAGCTTGCGCGGCCCGGCGATCGAAATCGCCTCCCCGCGCAGTTGGTCGAGCAACTCGCCGAAGCTCGGATTGCCGGTGATATCGACGGCGAAGCTGCGCAGCGTCCTCTCGACCGGGTCCTGCGACCCATAGCTGACGACGCTCACGGTCCCACCGTCGAAGTCCTGCACCACCAGCGACTTAAGGATGTCGTTGATCTGGTCGGTGCGGAACTTCAACTCAACCGCGCTGTCGCCCACGACCGTCCCGTCGCACTCGAAGAACGCCACGCCGCTGGAAAACACCGCCACGCGTGAGACATCCAGATCCGCCTGTTTCTCCGGCTCCCCACCCGCGACGGCCACTGCCGCCAACACCGTCACAACGCTGATACACCTGAACATGACCGGCTCCTAGTTTTAGCGCGTCCGCACCAACACCACGCCCCCCATCCTATCCCAAAGAGTTCAGACGCACGAACCCCCGCCAAGGTTCCCACGAATGTAGTGACCAACGCCCCTGTCGGCCCCCATGTAGCGGCCGCCGTCCCACCGGCCGTCGTAGCGTCGACCTCCCGCGGCCGACGTAGAACACCATCACCCCCACACGCGCCAGCGCCGGTAGCCAATGTAGCGGCCGACGTCTCGTCGGCCGTCTTCGCCGTCTGCCCCAACGTACCGCCCAACACCTCGCCGGCGCGCGCACCGCCTCACGCGACAATCGCGCACCCCAGTCGCGTAGCGACGACTGAAAGTAGCCCAGCATACAGTGCTGGGTCTCACGCCCCATCTTCTCTGAGTCCCACAGGGACGACTGAATCCCCCTCCACCACCGCCCCCTTGCCCCGCGCCTCGCCGCCCAGGCCCCGAGCGTGGGCATGTGCTATCCCCGCAGCGCGATCGACGCCGGGACTTATGTTTACACCTGCGACGCCAACGGCAACGTCAGCGAGTTGATCGACGTCCCCCCCCGAAGAGCCCCGGGCTTCAGCCCGGATGGTCACGATGCCGCTGCTGACCAAACTCACTACGCAACCCCGCCCACCGCACCATCTCCAGCACCCAGAATCTGCGTCAATTCGCGAAATCTGCGGCCCAATCCTCATTCCCATCACACCGCCTGCGCCAAATGCCGCCCGAAGCCGCCACGCAACCGCCTATCCACCACCCAGATCCTTGATTGGCAACTCCGAATCCTGTTATGATCCTGTTTGCCGGGGATCGGCGGGGTTCTCTACGTCGACCAGTTGCGCGCTCGTTGCGCGTCGCGTCTCGGCATGCATGGACGAGAAGTCGTGCCTGGAGGAGAAGCGAGATGCGTCACCTACTGTCTGCGCTGATTGTCTGCGCCCTCATTTCGGCGGCCAACGCCGATATCAAGCCCTTCCGCATCGTTGCCAGCGACATTGAGATGCCGACTGGCAGCACGCCGATCCCAAGCCCGCTTGGCAGCGGTGACGGCTCGGGACCCGCCCCAGCCCCCGACTACATCAACGGCGATGTCAACGGCAATCCCGTCCTTAACTCGCATGGCGCCGGCGGTTCCCAAACGCTCAACCTCTGGGTCGAAGTGCAGGGCGACGAGTTCTGGCACGGAGTCTCGTTCGACATCTATGCGACGGGTGATCTCTATGCTCAAGTCAACATCGACGAGTTTGCGCCGCAGTGGCAGCTGCGCTCGCAGACCGGCGAGTTCCGGGTACTGCCAGGTGATGAGCAGGCCTACCGTCGGTTTCACCGTCTCTCGGTTCTACAGGGCGATTCGCTTGGCAATCGGATGATTGCCGAGAGTTTCCCCGGCCTGTCAGGTGACTACGGTAATGGCATCGGCTGGGACGGTGATCCTGGTGTTGGAGCTACGTCCTACTACGACACATACGAAGAGCAGTATGTGCTCGGCCAACGGGGCACCTGGTTCAGACTCGGATCCATCACTGTCACCGGCAACAGCGGTGAGGTGTATCTCGGCTATAGGCCGAGCACCTACAACGGTGGTGAGAAGGGCGAGGGCATCATGTACTACGGCTGGAATTCCTCAGGGATTCTGAACATAGACGAGAACCTC
>JAFGRR010000011.1 GCA_016935035.1 Phycisphaerae bacterium
GAGTTCGATCTCCTCGGCGACCGTCACGCCGTCCTTCGTGACGGTCGGGGCGCCCCAGCCCTTGTCGAGCACCGCGGTCCGCCCGCGAGGCCCGAAAGTGCTGCGAACCGCGCCCGCCAGCTTCTCGACGCCGGCCAGCACGGCCTTCTGCGCCTCCTGATCAAACGACAGTTGCTTGACCGCCATGCAAACGTCTCCTTGTTATGCTGTGCCTTCTCGCATCCACCCCGGCAGGCGGGGCGTTTGAATCCAGACTCTCCCCCTTGTTCATGGAATAGTGCAAACCGGGTGCCAAAACCGCGCTCGCGACAAATGTGACGCAACTCTTGTGCTCATCAAGCATTACGGGAAACGCTCCCACCAGGGCCACCGGACTGCGCCATCGCTGCCTGCACACTTGGCAGTGCCAAACTGACAGGCGGACGCTGGTTGCAGGACGCAGCGCGGCCCGCTATCGTGAGCCGACTTTGTGACGTGCTCGGGCCGTGAGCGCCCGATTGCCGCGCGGATTTAGGGAGCATGACCGTCGATCCCCTCGCCAATACTGGAAGCCGTCAAGGTGACGTACTGGAACGGCTGCGCGGCCGGAGGAAGCCGTCCAAGCTGTCGGCCAATGCCGCCTTCTGGCGCATGCTGGCCCTTCTGCGGCCACACTGGCGGATTCTGACCGCCGGCCTGATCCTGGGCTTCGGCGTGGCACTGACCTATGCCGCCAGCCTGGCGGGCATGCTGCCGGTACTGAAGGTCCTGGTCGAAGAGGAGAACTTCCGCACATACCTGACCGAGTCGGCTGACAAGCTCGCCGAACAAGGCGGGTACAGGGCGTGGTTCGCACCGCTTTTGGCGCAGGCCGCCCCGTGGTTTCCTGCCTCCGGCCCTCACGGCCAGATGAACACGTTGCTTATTCTGGTCGGTGTGCTACTCGGACTGAACCTGCTCGGCAACACTTTCCGCTTCTTCGCCCAGTACTTCGTGCTATATGCTTGCACACGGGCGATTATGGACTTGCGGCGACGGATGTTCCGCAAAGCGTTGCATATGCCGATGACCAGCCTGGGCGGCGACATCTCCTCCACCATCAGCCAGTTTCTCTCCGACGTGCGTGAGGTCTTCCTCGGGCTCGTCACACTATTCGGCAAGGTAGCCCGCGAGCCGCTCAAGGCGATCTGCGTGCTGGCCACCGCCATGGCGCTTGACTATCGCCTGACGCTGGTGGTCATGGCGATCGCACCCGTGGCTGTCGGGCTGCTGTGGTTCTTCGGCCGCAAGATCCGCAAGGCAACAATTAAGCTGCTAACTGGTTATGGCCAGATGCTCACCGGCCTGGAAGAATCGCTCCAAGGGCTCGATGTTGTAAAAGGCTATGCCAAAGAGGGTTATGAACGCAAACGCATGTGGCACCTCGAACGCCGCATGTTCAAGCAGCAGATGAAGCTCTCGCTCATCGAGGCGCTGAGTTCGCCGCTAATCGAGGTCATCGGCGTGTTCTTCGCGGCGGGCGGCATCGTCTGGCTGGCGTCTCGAACATTCGCGGGCGAGATCAAGCCGAGCTTGTTCCTGACGATGGTCTTCCTGCTGGCGGCGATGCTCGATCCCGTGCGTAAGGTCGCCAACGTTTACAACATGGTGCAGCGGGCTGGGGCCGCCTCGCTGCGAATCTTCGAGACCATCGACGTCCCGGACGAGCAGAAGCCGCGGCGACCGGTCCCCTTGCCCGGCGATGGGCCGCTGGCGGTGGAACTCCGCGACATCACCTTCCGCTATAACGCGGATGCCCCGCCGGCGTTACGCGAGGTCTCGCTGAGTGTCGCGCCGGGTGAGGCCCTGGCCCTGGTCGGCCCCAACGGCAGCGGCAAAACCACGCTTGTACGCCTACTGCCGCGGCTGCTGTATCCGGAAGCCGGCAGCATCACGATCGGCGGCGTCGCAATTGACACGGTCAGTCTGAAGGGCCTGCGACAGCGGATCGCAACCGTCACGCAGCACTCGACGATCTTCGCCCGCAGCGTGCGTGACAATATCGCCTATGGCAATCAGACGGCCACGATGGACGAGGTTCGGGCGGCTGCCCGGCACGCCCACGCCGACGAGTTCATCGAGCAATGGCCCGAGAAATACGACACGGTGCTGGGCGAAGGCGGGATGACGCTATCGGGCGGTCAGCGTCAGAGACTGGCGATCGCGCGGGCATTTCTCAAGCCGGCGTCGATTCTCGTCTTCGACGAGGCCACCAGCCAGGTTGACGCTGACAGCGAGCGGAAGATCCACGACGCCCTGAACACGCTACGTCAGGGCAAGACGACGTTTCTTATCGCACATCGCCACACGGTCATGGACATGGCGGATCGCATCGTGGTCATGGACGAGGGGCGAATCGTGGACGCGGGCACACGCGACGAGTTGCTGCAGCGTTGTCCGCTGTTCGTGGCCTTGTACCGATCGCCTGTTCAGGGCTAGAATGGGGCTTTCCCGACGTGGCGGGGATGGTCGGCCATGCCGAGGCGTCATTTCGTATCCGCTGAGCCGGCTGACAACGTGTATTCGAGGTCCATTTGCAGACCATGCACGACAACGACAAGAACAAGCGTGCCAAACGCGTAACGATCCGCGACGTGGCCCGCGCCGCCGGTGTTTCGGTCGGCGCTGCCTCGACCGCGCTGCGTAACGTGAAGAGCAGCGTCGTGCTCAGCCAGGCGACGCGCGAGCGCATCCTGAAGGCCGCCAAGGACCTGCGCTATCGTCCGCACGTCGCCGCCCGCGTGATGGCCGGTCGCCGGCTGCAGACCATCGGCGTGCTCACCACCGAGTGGTGCATGATGGGGGCCTACTACAGCACGGTCCTGCGCGGCATCGCCAACACCGCCGAGCAGGAAAACTACCACCTCATCTTCAAGACCGTGCCGACCACGCTCGACATGCTCAGCGCCAGCTTCATCACCGAGCAGCAGATTGACGGCGTGATCATCCCGGCCGAGGCCGAGTATCGCACGCGCGAGGCACTGCGGCACTTTGAGATCCCGCACGTCTGGCTGAACACCGAACTGAACCTGCCAACCAACTGCGTCCGCCCGGACGAAAAGCAGGGCATGCGCCTGGCCGTCGATCACCTGGTGAAGCTGGGGCACAGACGCATCGCGTATTCGCACCACGATACGGCGGACGTACACTGGACCACGACGGCGCGCGAGATGGGATACGTCGAAGGGCTCAGATCGCACGGCCTCGAGCCAGTCCCGACACACGAACAGTACATCCCGATCCAGGAGCACGTTGACCTCTATCTCGACATGAAGCCCCGGCCGACGGCCCTGATGGTCTATTCCGACCCGATGGCGGTGCTGGCGTGCAACCGGATTGTCGAGCGCGGCTTGCGCATCCCCGATGACATCAGCGTGGTCGGCAACGAGGGCGTGCTCTGGCAGCGTTACGCGTTTCGACGTCTGACGACCGTGAAGGCTCCGGCGGCCGAACTCGGCCAGGCCGCCGTCCGCATGCTGATTCAGGAAATCGAAACGAACGAACGCCCAGAATCGGTCATACTGCCACAGACCATCGAGATAAACGAGTCGACCGCGCCACCGCCGGCCGACCCGTGACCGACAACGCCCGTTTCTCACCCGCGAAGAGATGTCATGAACCCCCGACCGCACGGTCCGCTGAGCGTCTTTGTCACCAACGACCCCATGTTCCAGGTGAACACGCTGCTGCTGTGGCCGGATGGGAATAACGAATGCTGGATTGTTGATCCTGGCTTTCAGCCGGCCGCCCAGACCGTGCTTGAGAAGATCGCCGAGCTCGGGTTAACGCCGGCGGCAATCCTGCTGACGCACGGGCACGGCGATCACATCGCCGGTGTGGGCGAGATTCGCACGGCGTTTGCCGACGTGCCGATCATCGCACCTGCCGGCGACGCGCACATGCTGACCGACCCCAATGCGAATCTCTCCGCCGGCTTCGGCGTATCGCTGACGGTGCCGGC
>JAFGRR010000164.1 GCA_016935035.1 Phycisphaerae bacterium
CTGGACGCTCAAGGAATACCGCGAATCGCCGGGTCAGCTTGGCCATGTGGCGGAGTACGAAGCCTTTCTTGATGAGCTCGATCAGGTCTGGCAGCAGTGTTTTGAAGCGCTGGTGCCGGGTGGGCGCCTGATATGCGTGGTTGGCGACGTGTGTTTGTCTCGCCGCAAGAACAACGGGCGCCATACGGTCGTTCCATTGCACGCCTCCATTCAGGAATGCTGTCGGCGCATCGGCTTCGATAACCTCGCACCGATCATCTGGCACAAGATCGCCAACGCCGTTTACGAGGTTGAGGGAGCCGGCGGCTTCCTTGGCAAGCCGTTCGAGCCCAATGCGGTGATCAAGAACGACATCGAGTTCATCCTGATGGAACGGAAACCGGGTGGCTACCGCAAGCCATCGCTGGAGACGCGGATCATGAGCCTGATCTCGGCGACGAATCACCAGAGCTGGTTCCAGCAGATATGGACCGGCCTGACCGGTGCCTCAACGCGCCGTCATCCGGCGCCCTATCCGCTCGAGCTGGCCGAACGGCTGGTGCGCATGTTCAGCTTTGTTGGCGACACGGTTCTCGATCCGTTCATGGGTACGGGGACTACGTCAGTGGCCGCAGCCAAGTGGGGGCGTAACAGTATTGGCGTCGAAGTTGACCCAGCCTACTTCGACGATGCCAGCGCGCGGATTCAGCACGAGACCACGGATATGTTTTCGACGGCGGCAGTCGAGTGCGTCTTAACCTGATCCGTAGAATCGGTCGTTGTCATAGCCCATCGTCGTGTCCATCAACAAGTTGATTTGGTCCTTTGGCTATGCGGCCACGTGCCTGCTGCGGAGCATCGAATCCAGTCTATTCGCCGCATTGTGGGTCCGCCGGGACGTTCGGCCCGCTCATGCAGCGCAGGAAGATGGCGCGGTCCTGGCTGTCCACGTCCTGGTCGCTGTCGAGCCGGGCGTCGAGGCAGGCGGGTTCGTGCTGCGGGCGGCCGCTGCCGGTCAGGCAGATCTGAAAGTGCCCGAAATCCGACTGGTCCACGTCGCCGTCGTGATCGAAGTCGCACGGTGTCCAGCATGGGACGTAGGCGGACAGATCATCTTCGACGAAGCCGGTCGGCGTGCCCGTGCCGGCGGACAGGCCGGCCAGTCCGTCGGTGGCAGCCACGGTCAGCCACGTCAGCCGGATCCGGCCGTCGAAGAACATCTCGATCTGGAAACTGTTGACGGCATCTGGAAAGAAGAACTCCGGTACGTGCTCGAACGTGACAGCCGCCCGGTCGTCCAACTGCTTGACCGAGACGGTGCCGCCCACCTGCGGAGACAGATCGTCGAACAGCGCGGCAATCCGTGGCAACGAAAAATGTGCCGCGGGCGACTCGAGGTAGCTCGCGTCACCGCCGCCGAACGTGACGTAGCCGTTGCTGCCGACGAAGAACGACGTGTAGCTCGTCCCGTAGAGCTGGACCTCCGCGCCGTTGCTCAAGATCACTTCGGCATAATCATCGTCTTCGAGCGCCAGTGCGGTGCCGCCACTGGGGTCAGTCGGAAAGGCTGACGCTTCGCCCCGACAGATTCCGTAGAAGCTCTCGGAGTCCTCTGGAACAAACGTGAGCGTCAGGTTCGTCAGGTCATTGTCGTGGGCGTCAAACCACTCGGTGAAGAAGTGGGGCTGGCCGACCGTGAGCGAGACGGGCCGTGTCCGGGTGTTGCCTGATGTCGTGTTCGTGATGGTGACGGTGTCGGTATAGGTGCCCGGCAGCAGCGTGTCGGCGGCCTGTGTCAACGATACGTACAGCGATACGGACTCGCCGCCAGGCACCGTGGCGACGGACGGCGAGGCGATTAGCCATTCCTCGTTCCAGTCGGCCGAGAAGGTGAACGAGGACGCACCGGTGTTGGTGATCGTATACACGATCCAATCCGGGTTGAACGAGCCGCCCTGCGGGCCGCTGACCTCGAAGCCGGTCGCGGGGGTGATCGACATGTCGTCAGGGATGACGGTCATGGTCATCTCGACGGTGTTGGCTGGCGTCTGGGGATCGTTGGACGCTACGACCACGTCGGCGGTGTACGTTCCGGGGGCAAGGACCTGCCCCTGGTCGTCAACGGTATTGACGTACAGTGTGATCGGCATCGACGCTCCGGGTTCGACGACGCCGTTCTGCGGATCGATCTCGAGCCATTCGCACCGTTTGATGAAACGCAGCGCCTGTTGCGGATCACCGAAGAGGTTGAGCCCATAGTAGCACCAGCGGATGGTGTCTTGGCTGATGTCCCAGAGATTGTCTTCCTTGCTGTCCTGGTTGGCCGGTCCCATCTCGATGATGTTCTCGGCGAGGACCGCGTCCCAGAACTGGCGGTTGAACCGTTGGGAAGACCCGTCGGTGCTGTTGTAGCGTACCCATCCCTCGCGGGCGTTCATGATGACGGCAAAGGCGCCGTGTTCCATCGCGGTGATGCGTTCGGCGAAACAGCCGGCGATATCGAACGCACCGGCCCGACAGCCCTGCGAGTAGACGAAGAAGAAGTCCGTGTTAACCAGGCTGACGAGGTCGGGCGTATAGAGCTTCATGCAGTAGGCTTCATTGGCGTGGCCGAGGTGGTTGAACACGTGTGTGCCGGCGTTCATCAGCGAGATCAGCTCGCTCGCGGCCCACGAGCCATCCTCATCGTAGAGATTCCGCGTGAGGTCGAAGTCATAGAAATCCGGCTGAGCGTGGTTGGCGAAGCCGACGGTGCAGTAGCCGTTCGCACAGGAGCCGAGGCGGATTTCCTCCATGCTTTCTTTGGCGTACTCGGAGAGACCCCCGAAGCCGAGGTGCTCGCCCAGCATGGAGACGATCGGCAGGTAGTCGCGCTGCGTCTGATCGTAGGTCAGCGTCTCGCGGACGAAGCTGGCGACCTCGGTCACATTGGCGACCGGAGCGCGTCCGACGTAAACCTCGGCGAGGAGGTCGACGTCGCCGCCGTCGGGGCCGTCGGTCGGCTCGCCGTAGATTCCGTTGGCGTTGTGGTCGAACGTGCACGCGGGCGGATCGGCGCAGCCGTAGTAGTTGTCCACCGGCATCGTCTCGCCTGCGACGGTAAACATGCGGGCGGGGATAAGCGGGTGGCCGCCGGCCAGCAGCGCGTAGCGCGTGCCCCAGCTCTGGTAGGCGTCGATGAGGAAGTTGCGGATACGCGTGGGGTCGTCCTGGCCCCCGGCGGGTCGCGCGCCGTCGTAATGGGCGTAGA
>JAFGRR010000012.1 GCA_016935035.1 Phycisphaerae bacterium
GCAACCCCTGAGGAATCTTCACTTGTCAAAGATCAACTTCACAAAATTCTTCTACTTCACACTTGACTGGCCATAGCTGGTCTCCGTTGGCATTGGCAGGCGCAGCACCTGGCCTGCCGTCATTGCCGTGTAGCTGGTCTTCGTGATCATCGACGCCCCATTCGGACGTGCCGGTTGCCGACGCACGTCTGGGCGTCCCACAATCTGGAAGACGCCCCCTTGAAAGATGCCTAACGCGAATGTTGCGACGACCTTTGTAATTGCAATGAATACGTGAATCCACTGCACCTAGGCCCGCTGGCACCTGGTATGCGAAGGGGTGTTCGCACCCAGGCAAGAGTCGGTCCCCCTGAATCCCCGGGCCGGTTTCGCGTCGCCCCCCATGCGCGGCTATCTGCGACGCCACGCGCTGAACAGACCCATACCCGCCAAACTCAGCAGGGAGAGCGTGCCCGGTTCTGGCACCGGGTAGATTGAAGCCGTCAGCGATCCGCTGTTGTCGCCATAGACACTGTCCTGGATCATCAACGAGACCGCGTTTCCATCTCCCACGATCGGGAACCAGTACATGTGGCTGGGGCTGAATGTGTGCGGTGCGAAAGTGCCGAAGTGCGCGATAGGATCGGGATCGTCCAATGACGATCCCCGCCAGTCGATATCCTGGCCATTGACCAGGAGATCAAGACAGGAGCTGTCTAGTCGATACTCGTACCAGTCCCAGACCTCGTAGTACGGTTCGTGCGAAAACTCCGCATCGGCCCGGTTCTCGGCGGTACCGCCTTGTGAGTACGTCCCCTCTGCAAGAATCCAATACTGAACGCCTTCCTCGAGGATTACCGTGGACTGCTCCACTGTGCCATCCGATGACACTGAGAGTGTCTCCAGGGCGGGCAGAATCGGTGCGCCGATTGTTACGCTGCTCAAAATCAGGGTGGTTAAGGCTAGCGAAAGTGCCGTCTTCATGATGATTCCTCCTTCTGGGAACGACGTGTGTGGTGCTCGGGTCGTCCAAGCCGATCGTCCGCTCGCATTGGCGACCAATGTCGAACCAGGTAACGACTCGCGGTCCGCACAGTGCGGCGCGCGAGCCTGGTTCACGCTTGAAGACGACAAGCACGTGCGGATCCAACAGGTTCCCCCTGTTATTTCTGCAGATGTGTAGCTGTGCCGAACGGGAGACCTGTAGTAGAGAGGGGGCTCACGCTACGGCCTTGTGATACCGGCCGTAATCGCCCCCATGAATCCGCGTAACGCCTTCAACCCGCGATGGCAGATCATGTAGATGGCGTCTTCGGTCTTGCCTAAGCGGCTCGCAATGTCGGCAAACGGGACCTCTTCGAGGAAACGCCAGCGGATCACGTCGCGCTGCGTCTCGGGCAGGCGGGCCAGACTGGACATCATGGCGGCCACGGCCTCGCTCTTGCCGAGTTCGCGGCTCGGCGTCGCGTCGGGCGAGCGGAGCTGCTGCGCCAGTCCGGGATATGACGCGCTCGGCGATGCGGCCAGGCGGACCTCGCGGGCGACGTCGCGCTTCTGCCGCCGAATCGCACGCTCGGCGTCGCGAAGCTGGTTGAGCGCGACCGACTCCAGCCACTTGTAGGCGTGGCCGGTGTTTTCGAAGGTCGGCCGCGTGGGATGGTCGGCGGCCGTGCTTTCGACGCTCGTATCATCAGCGTCCGTGCTCTGGGGGCTCGCGTTTCCGGCAGTGCCGGTTTCTGGGTTCACGCCGCCGAGTGCAGCAGGGGCGCTGCGGTCATCGGCGTGCGCAGTGGCGTTGCGATCATCGGCATCAGGTGGGGCGAGGGCGTCTTCGGCGTTCTGCGAACAAAGCGTTCGAAACGCCACGATGTACGCCTGCTGAAGAATGTCGTCGGGATCAAGTCGCCCGGCCAGCGCCGCCGTTTGTGCCTGAACCACGGCGCGATGCAATGGCTCATGGCAGCGCACAATCAGCCGCTGCAATGCGTCAGCGTCACCCGCCGAAGCCAGCCGAGCGTCATCCCCTCGCGTATCCTGATCCATGCCGAGATTGTGACGAACGGCCGCAGTTGATGCCACCCCGAATCAGAGCCCGAGCGGCAGCGAGTGGGCACCTCAATCAGAGCCCGAGCGGAAGCGAGGGGCATATTGTCGTTGGTTTTGGGCCGTCAGTTCTTGGCTATCAGCTATCAGCCATCAGCCATCAGAAGATGCATCGCTCGCCGATCGGAGCCGGGCCAGTAATGGCCCGGTTGTTTCGCCACGGCACGTGACCCGCCCATTACTGGGCGGGCTCGGATCGGCGCGTCTTCGTCGTCCCCTTCGTCCCTTCGTCCCTATTAAGCACTCCCCGCCGCCCGTGTCTGCCTTTTGCACCGCCTCCTCGCCCGCGCTAGAGCATCAACAAATGCTTCACGATGTCATACACCATGCTCAGCGCTCGATACGTCGGATACCCCAGCATCGCCGCCATCGCCGCCAGCACCAGCACCGTGCTCACCGGCTTCTCATGGAAACGCCGGCGGAAGGACAGCGGCAGGTTGAAGAACAGGTCGAAGACGCCGTGTTCGAGCAGGCCGCCGCTCTCGCCAAAGACCGGGACGATGTGCACGGCGCTCTTGGCCCAACGCGCTGCCATGAAGCGGGCCAGGGCCGGGTCGTGGGCCACCATTTGCAGCGGAAACGCCAGGTAGCCGATCACGTGGATAAACGCGACCGGGGCCGCGATGTAGTAGTTCTTGACGTCACGCTCGCGGATCATCAGGTACAACACGAAGAGGCCGCGTGCCAGTGAGCCGGGCGAGATCGGCGAGAGCTGCACGACCGCCGCAGCCGCCGACGCGGCGATCATCGCCTGGTGCCAGGCAGCCTTCTGTACAACGATCATATACGTGGCGACCGCTCCGCCGACCAGGATCATTACGACCTGCGTCACTGGCACCGTGCAGATGTGCACTGCCAGGCAGCGCAGGTACTTCTGGATGTACGGGTCCTTGACCTGGGCGACGATGGTCTCCGCCTCGGCCCGCGTGAGCATGCCTTCCTGGCGGCCGAGCTCGACCTGGGTCAGCAGCCACTCTTCGCGGAATCGCGGGTCCCAGAGGAACTTGCTGATGAAGCGGATCTTGTCCTGAATCAGGGCCCAGGCGTAGCCGCTTTCGGTGAAAGCGCGATGCCACGTGACGGGCATCCAACTCACGAGGATGCGTTGCGTCCAGTAGCGAAACGGCCTATCGACCAGCTTGCGGGCGCGCTCGTCGGTGACGCGGTCCTGGCGATGCCAGCCGATCAGGACCTCAATCCGCGCGCCGCGCATGGCGCGCCACATGTAGCCGAAGCTGGTCAGAGCTTTCCATACGTGCGCCCGCCGCCGTGCGCTGCCCCAGAGCTTCAGGATGATGTTGCCCAGCAACGGGATGAACGTCAGCAGGTACAGCAGCGCGAATGGGCCCCTGCCGGCGTGCAGTCGGTCGGCGTGTTCGTCGTCGATCTTCCCGAGATTGTGCCAGCCGGTGATCGCCGCCGACTTGATGCTCTTGCGCAGTTGGCCGTCGATCAGCAGCCGCACGTGGTGGTGCGTGACGTCCGGCATCGACCGGCGATAGCGCCGCTCGCGCTCACGCAGTTCGTCGATCGCGGGTTCGAGTCCTGTGAACTCATCGCGATGGTCGGCGATGTACTGCTCGAAACGCCGCGGATCGCTGCGGTCGAACTGCATGATGCGGCCGCGAAACACGCCGCGTGGAATCAGCCACAGGTCCGCCGGACTCATCGGTAGACAGGGCATCAGGGCCAGCCCGGCGCGAAAGTCGATCGCGGTCAGGCCGGCGCGCGGCGAATCGTCGGCGTCGAGGCGTTTGAGGGCGTTGGGCTGGCTCTTGCAAGTCCACCATTCGTATTGGCGGGCGAGCTCAGGGGCGCCCATCTCGTGCAGCAGCGCGACCAACTCGCGCATGAAGACTTTCTTATGCACGTACTCGGCGCTGTTGATGTTCTCGGGCGGACGCTCGTCAAAGCCGGTGCGTTCGAACAGCCGGTCATCGACCTCGAACTGCCAGATGCGGCCGGGCACCCATTCGTTGATCTCGCCGAAGCTATGCAGTTCGGCGTCAAAGAACGTCGCGAACGTGTCGCAGACGGCGTTGTCGCTGTCGAGGGCGCGGACGGCAGCGCGGCGGATGAGCTTTTGCCACAGCACGCCGACGCGCATTGCTTCCGGATTGACCTGGGCACTGAAGGGTGCCTGATAGGCCAGGAAGTAGAGAAAATCGCGGAAGACACACGAGAAGCCGGATGGGGGCTTCAGGATCTTGATGGCGTAAGTCTGCCCGACAGTGAGCCCCTCGATCGGCCCGTCCGTAGTCGTCAACTCGCGGAGCACGACACGGTAAACCTGGCCGGCGAAGCCGCCGCCGACAAACTTCTCGACCTCGACCGTCATGCGCCCGCTATTCGCCGGCACCACGCCAGTGACGTCATATTCCAACACCTCGCCAGCGTCATAGCGCTGCCGGCAAAAGCCACGCAGCAACTCGCACTGCTGGAAACGCTGTTCGAGTTCCTTACGCAGAGGCAACGGCGAGGATTCCGGCGTGGGTGGTGGTGCGGTCTGCGCCACAGAGTCGGTCATGAAATGCTCCGGCCTTTGAGGTCGGTTGAGAGTCGTGTCAGAATCGGGCAGCCGGCACGGCCGCCACATTTCTGCATTCTGCATTCACCATTCTGCATTCGCGAGAATATGCCCGCTCGCTTCCGCTCGGGCACTGATTAGTGCGTCACGCCTAGCCACGCGGCCAGCGGTGTCAGGCGCCATAGCAGTTGGCCGACGATGTTGGCATACGCTCCGGCGAACAGGTCGTCGAGCAGGATGCCCCAGCCGGCAGGCTGGCGTTCGAGCTGTCGCGCCGGCGGCGGCTTGATGACGTCCATGACCCGGAACAGGAAGAACTGACCGCCGACCACGCACGCAAAGCTCCACAAGTCCGCTGTCATACCTATCGGCATCAGCAGCAGGGCCACCCACTGGCCGGCGAACTCATCGAGCACGAACTGGCCGGGGTCCTTCCTGCCGAAGCGGGCGATGGCCCACTCGCCAAACTGAACCGACAAAACGCTGCTAATCAGCACGCCCGCGACAACTAGCCCTTCGAGCACGCCGCGCGGAGCGGACGCTGTTCCGCATATCCACCAGATGACGGCGAACGGCAAGACCGCCGCCGCCGATCCCCACGTGCCGGAGGCGATTGGCGCGTATCCGCTGCCGCCGACCGTCACGCAAGCGGCCTTGAACTTGTCGGGCCAGGCACTGCTCAATTCGAGGCTCCTGCTGGCGGCTGATTGTCTTTGTGATTGTCGGCGGCTGCGGACAATGACGTGCCGCCGAGGGCTTTGGTCGAGAGCAGGAAACCGCGGGCGCCGCGCACGTAGGGAATCGCCGACACCGCCGTCACTAGCACCGTGATCCAAACGCAGACATGGGCGAATGTCTGCCACGAGGCAAAAGGTGAAAACGCAAGCGTTCCCAGAATCGTGCATGCCGTAATGGATTGGATCAGCATCTTGGTCTTGCCGGCCCAATTGGCGGCGTACGCGCGGCCCTGGGCCTCGCTATGCGATCGCAGGGCCGACACGAGCATCTCACGCGAGAGGATCACAACCGCCATCCAGGCGGCTACGCCGGTCACGTTGGTACCGGTCTCGGGATCGATGAAGCGGCTGCTGGCGAAAAACACGAATGCGCCGCAGACCATGACCTTATCGACGAAGGGATCGACGATGCGGCCGAAGGAGGTCACCTGACCCCAGCGGCGGGCGAGATAGCCGTCCAACACGTCGGACAACGCCGCTACCAGGAAGACCCAGAATCCGACCACGATGGTCCAATGGCCGTTGGGCAGGTCAGCGATCGAGAACATGGACAGGAGCACGAAAAAGACGATACCGAGCGCCAAGCGGGCAAGCGTGATCTGGTTCGGGATATTGATGCTGCCGGTCATGGGGTTCCACTCGCACTAGCAGGCCGACGACTGTTCGCGTCTGCCCGGCCGATCATCCTGACACGCCGAC